>NZ_NSGB01000010.1:0-224546 GCF_002294785.1 Mesorhizobium sp. WSM3868
TCTGTCTTCACCGCCGCCACGACGCGCTCTCGCAGATCCATCGATAGTGCCATCCATGCTGGCCTCCTTCCCAGCATGAATGGTGAATCATAAACCCGCTGATTTGGGAATCCTCAACGACTCCCAACAATTTCATCCTGCTCTAGGAGGTTCTACCCCCGCTTGCGCAGTTCCGGATGCGCCTCGATCTCACGCCGCAGCGACGCTGCCGCGTTCACATATGGCTCCTGCCTGGCGACGCTCCAGTATTTGAGCTCGTCCAGCGGGATGCTCTCGCCGGTCACCGCGCAGCGCACGAACGCGCCGGGGCTCGTCACCTGGAAGTCGCCGTCGAGATAGCGGATGCGCGCTTCCTTGCCGCCGGGGCCTTCAAAACGGTTCATCATGGAATGGCGCATAGGTTCATAGGGGTTCAATCGCCACAAATCGAAGGCAAGGTCAAGCTTGGCGCAATGCTCATGTAGTATGCCGGTTGGCACAATGGTTGTCGGGAAGCGCCATGGACATCACCAACGCCAGCGTGACGTCGCTGCTGAAAGAGGCGCTGGCGCCGCAGCCGGTGCCGTCGCCCAAGGCCGAACCTGCGACCGCGGCGCTGGTCAAGGCGCTCGTCCAGCCGCCGGCGCCGTCCGTCGTGTCCTCCGCACAGGTGGCCGCGCAGGCGCTGAACGGCACGTTGCCGGCCGCTCAACCAACTCAGCGTCTGTCCTCGGCCGAGATCGAGAACGCCTACAGAGCCGTCCTGGAATCCGATGCCGGCACTGATGGCGCCTCGACGAAGTCTCCGGCTGGCAGGTCGGCGGCTGACGCCGATCAGCCTTCGCGGGCGCTGCCCCAGGTTCCACCGCCAGCCGCCGATGGCACCGCAAGGGTCGTGGCGGCGCCCTCTTCGTTCTCGCCGGTGCTTGCGTCCGGAGTGCTGGTAGCGGCCAACGCCAATGCGCCGCCGCGCGGCGGCGTTCGCAGCCCCGGCCATGCCCCGCGATCCGAACCCGGCCAGACGCCGCTGTGGATGATATCGATCGTGACGGCCGTCGTCTCGGCTGCGACCACCTCGATCGTGCTGATGCTGCTTCGCTGATCCGGGCGATCTAGTCCTCGTCCTGCAGGAAGGCTTCGAGCTTCTCCGGCGCCAGGCCCGCCTGTTCGGCGATGCGCCTGGCGAGATCGGCGGCGGCCGCGCGCGGCCGGCCGACCGGGCGGTCGAGCCAGTAGGACACCGGATTGAGCGCGACCCGCTCGTCAACGGGAACAATCCGGCCCGACTTCAACTGGTCTGCCGTCAGCGGCGGCCGCGCCAGCGCGATGCCGAGCCCGTGCGCCGCCGCGTCGAGCACCAGATTGTAGTCCTCGAAACGCCGGTCCTGCGGGCGCGGGCGATAATCGACCTCCTGTGCCGCGAACCAGGCGCGCCAGGCGGACGCGTCGGAATCGTTGATCAGCGGCAATTTGAGCAGCCGGTCCGGGTCGCCGTGCCCGATCTCCTCCGCCAGCTCCGGCGAGGCGATCGGGAAGATGTGCTCCTCGAAAAGCTGGACCGAGACGCGGCCCGGAATGCGACCGCGCCCGCAGCGCACCGAAAGGTCGATGCCCTCGTCGGCAAGGTCCGCCTGGCGGTTGTCGACGTCGAGCACGATGCGCAGCCGGGTCGGGTTGTTTTCGAGCGCCGCCATGCGCGGCATCAGCCAAAGGCCGCTGACCGAAGGGATCGAAGCCAGCCGCACCACCGCGGTGCCGCGCGGCTCGACCCAGCGATCGGAATTGACCGAGATCAGCGCGAAGGCCTCGGTGGTGCGCAGGTGCAGCCGGTTGCCCTCATTGGTCAGCGTAACGCCGCGCGCGTTGCGCTCGAACACCTTGAGCCCGAGCCAGTCCTCCAGCTTGGCGATCTGACGGCTGATCGCGCCATGGGTGAGGTTGAGCCTTTCGGCCGCCGCGGAAAAGCTTCCCGTCCGCGCCGCCGCGTCGAAGGCGCGCAAAGTCTCGAGCGGCAATAGCTGGTCAGAGCTGTGAAGCATGCTCACAGCTGACCCTCGAATTGCTCGTTTGTCAATCGGCGGGCAATGGCGTTTTCTCTCTCTATGGCACTGAGAGGCGAGGATTCGGCAATGAGCGCTTACACCGGCACGTTGAATGAGACACAGCGCATGGACACCACGGCCGCGATCGCGGTGGCGCTGACGGTGGTCGGCTGGGCGTCTGCCTTCCCGGCGATCCGCGCCGGCCTCGCCGCCTTCCAGCCGCTGGAGCTCGGGGCGCTGCGCTTCGCCATCGCGGCCGTGCCGGCAGCGATCTTCCTTGCGGTCAAGCGTCCGGCGCTGCCGAGGATCGATGAGCTGTGGCGTTTCGGCTTCGGCGGTGCCATCTTCGTCGCGCTCTACACCGCCATGCTCAATTTCGGTGAGCTCACCGTCTCGGCGGGCGCCGCCGGCTTCATCATCAATGTCAGCCCGATCTTCACGGCCATCATGGCCATGGCGCTGCTCGGCGAGCGCTTTTCCGGCATGGCCTGGTTCGGCACGGTGATCTCGTTTGCCGGCATCGGCATCATCGCGGTGGCGGACGGCCATGGCCTGCATTTCAACACCGGCGCGTTGCTGGTGCTGGGCTCCGCCCTTTGCTCGGCCGTCAACACCATCGTCCAGAAGCCGCTCTTTGCCCGCCATCATCCGCTGACGATCGCCGCTTCCAACATGGTGCTCGGCGCGCTCTGCCTGTCGCCCTTCCTGGCGGAAGCGTTTTCGCAGGCCGCGGTCGCCGACATGGCCGGCCTCGGCGCCGTCATCTATCTGGGCATCGTGCCCAGCTTGATCGCCTACGCCGCCTGGGCCACCGCGCTGTCGCGCCTGCCGGCCGCGCGCGCCTCGAACTTCCTCTATCTGGTCTCGCCGACCTCCGCCCTGATCGGTTTCTTCTGGCTCGGCGAAGTGCCGACACTCTTCGGCATCCTCGGCGGCGCACTGGCGCTCGGCGGTGTGATCGTGGTGAATTTGAAGCGGTAAGTCAGAGGGTCGAGGCCGGTTCCTGACTCAAGAAAAGCGCCGCCTCGAGCGGACCTTTATCTGGCCGCTACGCGGCCACGAGAACCGGTTGGTGCTGGCGCTGAAGGTCTCCTCTCCCCATCGGGAGAAGTCAGCGGAAGTGAAGCGGAGGCTGGGTGAGAGCTTTGGTGCGCTCACCTTCGCCCGAACAATCTTTCAATGTCGGCGAGTTTCAGCTCGATATAGGTCGGCCTGCCATGGTTGCAGGTGCCGGAGCCGGGCGTCGCCTCCATTTGGCGCAGCAGCGCGTTCATCTCTTCGGCCTTGAGCAGCCGGCCCGAGCGCACCGAGCCGTGGCAGGCCATGGTCGCGGCTATTCTGTCCAGCCGTTCCTTCAGGGTCTCGACCGTGTCGTTGTCGGCGATCTCGTCGGCGAGGTCACGCACCAGTTGCTGCACGTTGGTTTCGCCGAGCATCGACGGCGTCTCGCGCACCGCCACCGCGCCCGGGCCGAAGCGCTCCAGGCCGAGGCCGAATTTGGCCAGCGTCTCGGAATGCATCGCCAGCCGCTCGGCATCCTCTTCCGGGAGGTCGACGATCTCGGGCAAAAGCAGCATCTGCGAAGGCACGGCGCGAGAGTGCAGCGCGTTCTTCAAGGCCTCGTAAACGAGGCGCTCATGTGCGGCATGCTGGTCGACGATGATCAGCGAATCCCGGGTCTGGGCGACGATATAGTTCTCATGCACCTGAGCGCGCGCCGCGCCCAGCACAGTGCCGAGCAGCGCCTCGGCCGGCTCGGCGATGCCCGCCCGCGCGTCGGCGCTTGCCAGCGGCCCGGTGTCGAAGGCAGCCTGATCGTTCTCGGCGAAGCCGCCTCGCGCCGGCCGCGCTTCGCCCATGTCGAGCGGCCGCTGCGGCGAGCGCGCCAAAGTCGAACCATGATCAAAGCTGGAGCCGGAGGCGCGAAAAGCGGCCTCATAGCTGCGGTGGCCACTGGCCGGTCCGGGATGCGAATAGGACGCCGCGCCGGGCCGGAAAGCCGCCATCATGCCGGCCGCGCCGGTGGTCGCGGCCCGGATGCCGGCGCCGGCCATCGCCTCGCGGATGGCGCCGACAATCAACCCGCGCACCAGGCCCGGATCGCGGAAGCGCACATCGGCCTTGGCCGGGTGGACGTTGACGTCGACGGTTGCCGGATCGAGCGAAAGGAACAGCACGGTCACCGCATGCCGGTCGCGCGGCAGCACGTCGGCGAAGGCGCCGCGGATCGCGCCGGCGATCAGCTTGTCGCGCACCGGCCGGCCGTTGACATAGGCATATTGCTGCAGCGCGTTGGCGCGGGTGTAGGAAGGGATCGAGACGTGGCCGGCAAGATGCACGCCGTCGCGCATGGCATCGATCGCAATGGCATTGTCGGGAAAGTCGGCGCCCATCACTTGCGCGATGCGGGCGAGCCGGCCCTCCGGCGTGTCGCCGGTCGCCGGCAGCTCCAGCGTCGAGCGGTCGGACCCGGCAAGCGTGAAGCGCACGGCGGGGAAGGCGATGGCGATGCGCTTCACCACGTCGCCGGTGGCCGAGCTTTCGGCGCGCTCGCCCTTCATGAATTTGAGCCGTGCCGGCGTGGCGAAGAACAGGTCGCGCACTTCGACGGTGGTGCCGCGGTTGGCCGCCGCCGGCTTGACGGCCGACACCCGGCCGCCCTCGATGCTGATCTCGGCCGCGCTGTCGCCGGCGGCCGTGCGCGAGCGGATCGAAAGCCTGGCCACCGAGCCGATCGACGGCAACGCCTCGCCGCGGAATCCGAGCGAGCGGATGTCGTGGATGTCGTCCGACAGCTTCGACGTGCAGTGTCGGGCAACTGCCAGCGCCAGTTCGCGCTCGGGAATGCCCGAGCCGTCATCGGTGACGCGGATGAGCGAGAGCCCGCCGCCGGCGGTGACGATCTCGACGCGCGACGCGCCGGCATCGAGCGCATTCTCGACCAACTCCTTCACCACGCTTGCGGGACGCTCGATGACCTCGCCGGCGGCGATCTGGTTGATCATCGTTTCGGAAAGCTGGCGAATGGGCATCCGAGGATTATAGGCGGATTCGAACGGTGTGGGGGAGGGGCTACTTCATGCCTGCGCCACCAGCCAGTCCCTGACCTTGCGCGCGTTGTCGCTGAGCTCGCGGTTCTTCGGCCAGATGACGTGGAAGCCGATGCCGGTCCTCATCACATGCTCGGTCACCGGCACCAGCAGCCCTGATGCCACCAGCCGCTCGACCAGATGCCGCCAGCCAAGCGAGATGCCTTGCCCTTCCATCACCGCCTGGATCACCAGGGCATAGTCGTTGATGCGCAGGCCGCGCTCGGCATTGCGCAGGCTGGTTCCGGCCGACGCGAACCATTCGTCCCAGTTCGGCGCCTCGCGATAGGGCTCCTCGAGATGGATCAGCCGGTGCGTGGCCAGTTCCTCGACCGTCTTCGGCATGCCGAATTTGGCGAGGTAGCTGGGGCCGGCGACGGGGAAGATCTCTTCATCGGACAGCGACAGCGAGTGATAGTCCGGCCAGTCGCGCGGCACGCCGCCGCGCACCCCGAGCGGAATACCCTCGGCAATGATGTCGAGGTCGCGGTCGGCGGTCTGGATGCGCAGGTCGATGCCCGGCAGTTGGTCGCGGAACTGCTGCAGACGCGGCATCATCCAGAACGAGCCGAAGGCCGTCGAGGCGGCAAGGGTCACATGGCCGCCGGTCGCCTGCAGGCGAAGGTCCTCGGCAGATTTGCGGATATGCGACAACCCCAGCGAGACGTCCGCGTGGAAGCGCTCGCCGGCCTCGGTCAGGAGCACCTGGCGGTGGCGGCGCTGAAACAGCTTGGCGCCGAGCTGTTCCTCCAGTCCGCGCACCGCATAGGAGACGGCCGCCTGGGTCATGCCGAGCTCGCGCCCGGCGGCGGTGAAGCTCGACAGCCGGCCTGCCGCCTCGAAGACGACGAGGCTGCCGGCCGAGGGCAGGAGGTGGCGCAGGCTTCGCATAAGCGCAACTTATACAAGAGATCAGGATTTTCCAGCGTCACATCCATATTTCGTGTCGCTAACTTGGTCGGGCGGGATGAAGGAGACAACATGAACGCACCGGCCGCTGAATTGACTGAGCCGACCCACCGTCGCGGCGGCGGCCGCCTTGGGCGCAAGGCGCTGAGAAGCGTGCCGGTCGCGTCCTTCCCGACGCTCGTTCGCCAGATTCCGGCCTATGAGATCGTGCCCGACGAGGCGGTGGAGCTGATCCACGAGGAGTCGCTCAAAATCCTCGAGGAGGTTGGCTGCGAGTTCCGCGACGACGAAGCGATCGCGCTTTGGAAGGCGGCGGGTGCCGACGTCAAGGACACACGCGTCCGCATCGATCGCGCGCTGCTGATGGAGCTTGTCTCGAAGGTCCCGCCGGAATTCACGCTCAATGCGCGCAACCCCGAGCGGACGGTTCGCGTCGGCGGCAAGAACTCGATCTTCGTGCCGATGTATGGCGCGCCTTATGTGCGCGACCTCGACAACAAGCGGCGTTACGGCACGCTCAACGACCTCAACAATTTCCACAAGCTCGCCTACATGGCGCCGGCGCTGCATTCGTCGAGCTCGATCATCTGCGAGCCGATGGAGATCCCGGTGCCGAAGCGGCACCTCCACATCATCCATTCGGCGCTCAAGCACTCCGACAAGCCGTTCATGGGTATCGTGACGTCGAAGGAGCGGGCCGAGGACACGATGGCTATGGCTGCGATCGTGTTCGGCGAGGAGTTCGTGCGCGACAATCCGGTGCTGGTGGCGATCACCAATTGCAATTCGCCGCTGGTGTGGGACGCCACCATGCTCGACGCCATGCGGGTCTATGCCCGCCACAACCAGCCGCTGATCCTGGCACCCTTCGCGCTCTGCGGCGCCTCGACCTCGGCCTCCGCCGTCGGCGCGGTCGCGCAGGTCAATGCCGAGGCGCTCGCCGGGGTGGCCTTCACCCAGCTGATCCGTCCCGGCTCGCCGCAGATCTATGGCCAGTTCATGGTGACCGTCGACATGAAGACCGGCGCCCCGATGGGCGGCACGCCGGAGGCTGCGCAGATGATGTATCTGATGGGCGCGCTGGCGCGGAAATACAAACTGCCATGGCGCACCTCGGGCTTCCATGTCGGCTCCAAGCTCAACGACGCCCAGGCAGGCTACGAGGCGAACATGCTTATGCATGCCGCGATCCTCGCCGGCGCCAATTACATCTGGCACTCCGCCGGCTGGCTCGAGGCCGGCCTTACCTGCGGCTATTCGAAATTCGCCACCGACTGCGAGCAACTCATCGGTTGGTACAAATATGCCGGCGGCGTTCCCTTCGACGATTTCAAGGAGGCTATGGCGGCGATCCGCGAGGTCGGTCCGCAAGGGCATTTCCTCGGCACGCAGCACACGCTCGAGCATTTCGAGCGCGCCTTCTTCATGCCGAGCATCATGGACTTCAATTCCTTCGAACAATGGACAGCCGAGGGCGCGAAGGATCATGATACGCGCGGCCTCGAAAGGGCGCGCAACATGCTCGCCGACTACCAGGAGCCGAAGCTCGACGAGGGCATCGCCGAAGGTCTCAAGGATTTGATCGCGCGGCGCGAGGAAAAGCTGCCTGATACCGTTAGTTGACAAAAAATGGGCAGCAAGCCAATGGCTCAGCCAGCGCGCACCTTACCGTTGGCCAGGTGTTTCTGAAGCGATTGACAGGCGTTCATAATATGATCGTAGACCAACTTTGCGGCCTGTTCGATCTCGCCAGCGCGGCAGGCGGCCAGGATTTCGCGATGTTCTCGATCCGCAAGCTCATGACCGCCGGAAATCGTCAGCTGAACTCGCAGATAGCGTTCGATGCGATCGTTAACCGACCGGATCATGCGGAGCAGATATGGTCGCCCGGCGTCTAGATAAAGACTGGAATGGAACTCCCAATTCAGTTCCGCCCAGCGGCCGACGTCGGTTTCCTTCGCGAAGGAGTCGCAACTTGCTTGCGCCTTATCGAAGGTCTTCTCGTTCATGTGGGGGAGGGAAAGCCGAATTGCGTTCGATTCCAGCATGGCTCGGACCTCGAAAATCTGCACGATCTCCGGTTCCGACATGCTGGCGACAATTGCGCCCTTGTTTCGCTGAAATGCCACGAATCCCTCGGCCTCGAGCCGCTTCAAAGCTTCCCGCACCGGAATCTTACTGATGTTGAACATGCGGGCGACGTCGTCTTGCCTGATCGGTTCGCCCTCATCCAGCGACCCGGATATGATTGCTCCGCGGATGAACTTCAAAACCACGTCGGAAGCGGTTGGTGCGGCACCCAGATCGGGAATGTCGGCAAATGCAAATGGCACGTGTAGAGTCTCCGCAAGGAGCGTCAGATCTGCAAACATAGATATCGTAGACGATGTTCGCGATCAAATACGCTCGCGATTCTGCTCAATCCGAGTGGCTGCGTGGCCTGAGATGCCGTCCGGCGTGGGCTCTTTTGAGCCCGGCCGATCAGCAGCGACTGGCGCATTTCGCTTCAATCGAGCCTTGACGAGAGCCGAAGATCGTATACGATATCCCATCGGAAGCCGCGGCTCTGGGGACTCCCGAATGCGAAGCACGAAAGTCATCCATGTTGTTTCCTGCCACGCGGAGGGCGAAGTCGGGGATGTCATCGTTGGCGGAGTGTCTCCTCCGCCGGGAGACACCGTCTGGGACCAGCGCAAATGGATCGCAGAAGACAACGGACTTCGGAACTTCGTTCTCAATGAACCGCGCGGCGGCGTCTTCCGGCACGTCAACCTTCTGGTCCCTCCCAAGCATCCCGACGCGCAGATGGCCTGGATCATAATGGAGCCGGAGGATACGCCCCCGATGTCCGGCTCCAATTCGATCTGCGTGTCGACGGTAATTCTGGACACCGGGATCATCCCCATGCAGGAGCCGGTAACCGAAATGGTGCTTGAGGCGCCGGGCGGTCTGGTACGCGTGCGGGCCGACTGTGCCGGAGGAAAAGCCCAGCGCATCACGGTTGAAAACGTACCCTCATTCGCCAGCAGGGTCGGCGTGCCGCTTGAGGTCGATGGCCTCGGTACCATCACGGTCGACACGGCCTATGGAGGCGACAGTTTCGTCGTCGTCGACGCACCTGCCCTTGGGTTAGCGCTTGAAACCGACGAGGCTCGTGATCTCGCCGAACTTGGGGTGCGCATCACCGATGCGGCCAATCGACAAATGGCGTTCTTCCACCCTGAGCGTCCCGATTGGCGCCACCATTCGTTCTGTCTTTTTGCCGGCGCCATCACCCAGGATGGCAACCGCCTCCGAGCAAAATCGGTCGTTTCGATAAAACCTGGCAAGCTCGACCGATCGCCGACCGGAACGGCGGTGTCGGCCCGCATGGCGCTCTTGCACGCGAAGGGTCAAATGACAGCCGAGGATTGGTTCACCGGTGTGTCCATCATCGGGTCAGAATTTCACGGCAAGATTCTCGGCACCACGCAGGTTGTCGGTATGCCCGCAATACGCCCCCAGATCAGCGGTCGCGGTTGGATCACCGGCATCCATCAGCACATGCTGGATCCTGAAGATCCTTGGCCGGCGGGCTATCGCGTGGCGGACACCTGGCCGATGAAGCGTGCGAAGGTGTGAAGATGGTTCTTCGCCCGGCATCTTTCTCCAGCTCATGCCCCAAGAAGCTTGACGCTCAAGGCTCGTATACGATATTCGAAATGCCGCAGGATGGAGCGAGTTCTCACTATCTCAGGCAAGGCAGCGTCTGGACGCACACTCACGCTGCAGGCGCCATCTACAGCTGAAAAAAAGTGCACCAGGATGGCCAATGTTTCGCAACATGGGAGGAAAAAATGACAATCTTCAAAAGCAACGGTGATCGCGTTCCTGCCGCCATCAAGGCGATGGCTAAAGAAGCGCGCGCGGGCCGCGTGGACCGGCGCGAATTCCTGGCGCTGGCAAGCGCCTTCGGCGCGTCGACGGCGTTCGCCTATGGCATGATCGGCCTTGCCGCGCCGACAAGAGCCCTGGCGCAAGAGCCGAAGAAAGGCGGAACGCTGCATGTCGCGATGTCGGTCAAGGCGCAGAAGGACCCGCGCACCTATGACTGGACCGAGATGGCGAACGTCACTCGCACCTGGCTGGAGCCGCTCGTGCGCTACACGCACCAGTTCACTTTCGAGCCGGTGCTGCTCGAAAGCTGGGACGTCAACGACGACGCAACCGAATACACGCTGCATCTGCGCAAAGGCGTCACCTGGAACAATGGCGATGCCTTCAACGCCGATGACGTGGTCTTCAACCTCAATCGCTGGTGCGAGAAGGGGGCTTCCGGCAATTCCATGGCCGCCCGCGTCGGCGCGCTGGTCGATGCCAAGACCGGCAAGGCAAGGGATGGCGCGATCACCAAGGTCGATGACCATACGGTCAAGCTGAAGCTGTCCGAGGCCGATATCGCGATCATTCCGGGTTTCACGGACTATCCGGCGCTGGTCGTGCATCGCAACTTCGACAAGGACGGCGCCGATCCGATCAAGAAGCCGATCGGCACCGGGGCTTTCGAGCTGGTGTCTTACGATGTCGGCCAGAAAGCCGTGGTCAAGCGCCGCGAGAACGGCAAGTGGTGGGGTGGCGAAGCGCCGCTCGACGGGGTCGAGTTCATCGACTACGGCACCGACTTCAACGCCACGCTGAATGCCTTCGATTCGGGCGAGATCGACCTCGATTTCGAAACGCCGGCCGACTTCATCGACCCCCTTGACAAGATGGATCTGGTGAAATCGGAAGTCGCGACGGCGACCACGCTCGTGGCGCGCACCAACATCACGCACAAGCCTTACGATGACAAACGGGTGCGCAACGCGCTGCAGATGGCCGTCGACAATAACCAGGTCATGCAGCTCGGCTACGCGGGCCGCGGCACGGTCGGCGAGAACCACCATGTCAGCCCTATCCATCCGGAATACTATCCGCTGCCGAAGAAGGAACGGGACGCGGCGGGCGCCAAGAAGCTGATGGCCGACGCCGGGCAGGCCGACTTCGAGCACGAGCTGATCACCGTCGAGGACGAATGGCAGAAGAACACCGGCGACGCGATCGCCGGCCAGTTGCGCGATGCAGGCATCAAGGTGAAGCGCACGGTGCTGCCCGGTTCGACCTTCTGGAACGACTGGACGAAATATCCTTATTCCATGACCATCTGGTACATGCGCCCGCTCGGCGTGCAGGTGCTGGCGCTGGGCTACCGTACCGGCGAGGCCTGGAACGAGACCGCGTTCTCGAACCCGGATTTCGACGCCAAGCTCAAGGAGGCGCTGTCGCAGATCGACGTCGCCAAGCGCAAGGAGGTTATGAAGGACGTCGAGCAGATCCTGCAGGACTCCGGCGTCATCGTCCAGCCGTTCTGGCAGAAGCTCTACTGCCACATGAACAAGAAGGTGAAGAACTACGCCATGCACCAGACCTATCAAATGGACTTCCAGAACGTCTGGCTGGAAGCTTAAGCCGCGCAGCGCAAGGACTTCATGCGCCGTGAAAAAGCCGATATGCAGGATGCGTGGTGGTGATCGTGCCACCACGCCGCCGACCATCCGGAGATCCTGCATGAGACCGATGATGCTTGCAGTTGCCATCTCGATCGCCTTGCCTGCCGCGGCGCTCGCCGGGCCGGCTTCCAACGCCGTGAAGTTCTTCTATGTGCCTGAAGTGAAGTTCGAGGCGGACGCGAAATACCGCGACCGCTTCACCGAGCCGGTCACCAAGCTCTTCGAAGCCAACGACAAGGCGCGCAAGGAGAAGCCCGACGAGGTATCCTGCATCGACTTCGACCCAGGCCTCGACGCCCAGGATTTCGACCAGAAGACCGTGTCGAGGACACTGAAGCTCGCCGAGGCCGTCAATGGCGACACCGCTGAGGTGACGGCAAGCTTCAATCTTTTCCCAGAAGGCGATGACTCCAAACGCGAAATGGTGTGGTCGCTGAAGAAAGTGGACGGCAAGTGGAAGATCGCCGACATCACCTCCAAAACCAGCGACTGGACGCTCAGCGCGCTGGAATGCGGCTCCTCGACGGAGTGACGCCGTGCTTCGGCGTCTGGTCCTCGCGCTGTCGAGCTTGTCGATGCTGACCGCGGGGCTGAACGGCGGCGCCTACGGGCAAGGACTGTTCGGCTCGCCGCCGCCGAACGCGTCCTCAGGCGACAATGCGCCTGCGATCGACAAGTCGGCGCCGGCCACATCGCCTGAAAGCAAGCTGGCCGAACCGGCGCCAGCTGCGCCCGTCCTGCCCGGATCGCCGACGGCGGTGGTGAAGCCCTTCTACGAGCATCTCGGGCTGGAATTGGACCCCGGCCAGCGCAAGAACTTCAGCGATCCGGCGAAGAGCGTGCTCGACAAAGCCGACGCGCTGCGCGCCTCGGGTCAGGGCGAGTGCCTCGATCCCAACATGGCGCTCGACAATGCCGATTACGACAAGCTCGCCATCGACAAGAGCCTGCGCACCATCGAAGCGATCAATGGTGACGAGGCCAAGGTGGTGGTCGTCTTCGTCGTCGAAGGCCACCAGCACCGTCTCGAATGGAAGCTGAAGAAGGTCGGCGGCGACTGGAAGATCTCCGACCTCCTGTCGGTCACCGGCGAATGGGCGCTCAGCCAGTACCAGTGCGAATGAATATGATTGAACTTCGGCGCCGGCGATCCTTCGCGCCCCCCTCTGGCCTGCCGGCCATCTCCCCCACAAGGGGGGAGATTGGCAGCTTCGGCGACCCGCCTACTTTGCCACGATGGAGATTGGCGAAAGCCGGGGTGACGTCCGATCTCCCTCCAAGTGGGGGAGATGTCCGGCAGGACAGAGGGGGGCGCTGTCCCGCCAGCCTTTCGCAACAAATTTCACCCGCGCCCGCGATATGGCGGCACCCCGGTGTCGGGCAGCCAGGCGCCTTCAGGCGGCGCGCCGGTCTGCCAGAAGACGTCGATGGGAATGCCGCCCCGCGGGAACCAGTAGCCGCCGACGCGCAGCCAGAGCGGCTTGGTCGCTTCGACGATGCGGCGGCCGATCATGACGGTGCATTCCTCGTGAAAGGCGCCATGGTTGCGGAACGAGGTCATGAACAGCTTCAGCGACTTCGATTCCACCAGCGTCTTGTCGGGCGCGTAGTCGATGACGATGTGGGCGAAGTCGGGCTGGCCGGTGACCGGGCAGAGCGAGGTGAATTCCGGGCAGGTGAAGCGCACGATCGCGGGCGGGCCGTCGCCTCGCTCGAACGGCACGGTTTCCAGGACTGCCTGTTCGGGACTCTGCGGCGTCTCGACGTGTTTGCCGAGCTGGGTCAGGTTTTTGGCGTCGGTCATCGATGGCTCCTTGCTGCCGCCGATGATTGCAAGGGCGGCAGGTGCAATCAGTTGAAAGTGCGCCGCGATCGAACGGACGCGGCGTATTTGGCGGCTCATTAGCATTGGAGCGAAAGCCGCGCAGCGGTTTTCGGATGAATCCGATGCGTGAAATGGAAGCGGGAGCAGCTCCCGCGCAATTTGATACGGCAGGAAGACGATGACCAGCAACGACCCGCTTCTCCAACCTTATCCGCTCAAGCACCTGACGCTGAAGAACCGGGTGATGTCGACCAGCCATGAGCCGGCTTATTCCGAGGACGGCATGCCGAAGGAGCGCTACCGGCTCTACCACGCCGAGAAGGCCAAGGGCGGCATGGCGCTGACGATGACAGCGGGCTCTGCCATCGTGTCACGCGACAGCCCGGCCGCCTTCGGCAACCTGCATGTCTATGACGACGCCATCGTGCCGTGGCTCGCAGAGCTTGCGGATGCCTGTCATGAGCATGACTGCAAGGTCATGATCCAGATCACCCATCTCGGTCGCCGCACCGGCTGGAACAAGGCCGACTGGCTGCCGGTGCTTTCCGCCTCGCCGGTGCGCGAGCCGGCGCATCGCGCCTTTCCCAAGACCATCGAGGATTGGGACATCGAGCGCATCGTTGCCGATTATGCTTCCGCCGCCCAGCGTTGCCAGGCGGCCGGCCTCGACGGCATCGAATTCGAATCGTACGGCCATCTGATGGACGGCTTCTGGTCGCCGGCCACCAACCATCGCGACGATGATTTCGGCGGCTCGCTCGAAAACCGGCTGCGCTTCACCAACATGGTGCTGGATGCGGTTCGCGCCGCGGTCGGCGAGAAATTCGTCGTCGGCATCCGCATGGTCGCCGACGAGGATTTCGAAAAGGGCCTATCGAAGGAGGAGGGCGTCGAGATCGCGAAACGTCTGGCTCGCTCCGGCAAGGTCGATTTCCTCAACATCATCCGCGGCTCGATCGAGACCGACGCGGCGCTGACCAAGGTCATCCCGGTGACCGGCATGCGCTCGTCGCCGCATCTCGATTTCGCCGGCGAGGTGAGGGCGGCGACGAAATTCCCGACCTTCCACGCGGCGCGGATATCCGATGTCGCGACCGCGCGTCATGCGATCGCCTCTGGCAAGCTCGACATGGTCGGCATGACGCGCGCCCATATCGCCGATCCGCATATCATCCGGAAAGTGATGGAAGGGCGCGAGCACGAGATCCGGCCTTGCGTCGGCGCCACCTACTGCCTCGATCGCATCTATGAAGGCGGTGAGGCGCTCTGCGTCCACAACGCCGCCACCGGCCGCGAAGCGACGATCCCGCATGTCATCGCGAAAAGCGAAGGGCCGAAGAGGCGGGTGGTGGTCGTCGGCGCCGGGGCGGGCGGTCTGGAAGCGGCGCGTGTCGCCGCCGAACGCGGCCATCAGGTGGCGGTCCTCGAAGCGTCCAGCCAGGCCGGCGGCCAGGTGCGGCTCGCGACGCAAAATCCGCGCCGTAAGGAACTGATCGGCATCATCGACTGGCGGCTTGCCGAGCTCGATCGCCTCGGCGTCGAGATCCGCTACGACACATGGGCCGAAAAGGACGATGTCCTGGCACTGGCGCCGGATGTGGTGATTGTCGCCACCGGCGGCCTGCCGCAGAACCCGCCGCTGGCAGCGGGCGACAATCTCGTCACCTCGAGCTGGGACATTATGGCCGGCAGCGTCAAGCCGGCCGAGAACGTTCTGGTCTATGACGACAATGGCGGCCATCAGGGCATGGGCGCGGCGGAATTGATTGCCAACAGCGGCTCGAAGCTGGAGCTGGTCTCGCCCGAACGCTTCTTCGCGCCGGAAATGGGCGGCCTGAACCACGTGCCCTATATGCGGGCTTTCCACGAGAAAGGCGTCACCGTCACCATCAACACTCGTCTGCGCTCCGTGCGACGCGAGGGTAACCAGCTCATCGCCGAGCTGGCGTCGGACTTCGCCGATGGCTGGCGCGGCGAGCGGCGCGTCGACCAGGTGGTGGTCGAGCATGGCACCGCGCCGCTCGACGATCTCTACCTCGCGCTGAAGCCGCTGTCGAAGAATGGCGGCGCGGTCGACTACGAGCGGCTCGTAAGCGGCGGCGACATTTTTCCGCCGCGCAATCCGGAAGGCGGCTTTGTTCTGTTCCGCATCGGCGACGCAGTCGCCTCGCGCAACATCCACGCGGCCATCTATGACGGCATCAGGTTCGGCATCCGGATCTGAACCTGGGTCCTCCATTGGCCAGGCTGGAATCATCGAAACGCGGGTCGCGGCCTGCGCCATCCTGGCCAGGCAACTGGGCCGCGAGGATCTCGCCGCGACAATCGAAACATATGGTGGCCGTGATGAAGCGCTTGGCTGGGCGGCAGCGCTTGAGGACGTCAGGCTGGAAGGTTTTCGCATCGCCCAACATGCGCACCTACACAAAGCTGCGACGGGAAAATCTGCGCGGCGGTTCCGTTGAGGTGATCTGATGCGCCGGCGACGGCCGCACTGGGGAACGCACCGGACCGTCACAAGGAGAGCCACCTGCCGCGTTGGTCCGGTGCGCCGCGCGCGGCCGCCGGCCCGCACCGGTACCGCGCGAGCCGTTGACGGTCAGAACATCCTGGCCGTGGCCATGCACAATACGGTGATGACCAGCAGCCCGCCGGCAAGGCGTTCGCCTTTGGTCATTTTCGCGCGCAACTGCGCTTGCGTCGCCGCATCGGCACCTGCCAGTTGCCTGCTGGAAGAGGCTACAAGGGCGCCCTGCACGCCGGCGGCGATCAGCGCTGTCGCAATGCCCAGCGCCAGCACCATTTCCATCGGGCCGAAAGCGCCTTCGTGGAAGAAATACCAGAGCAGCAGACCGGTCAAAAAGACCATGCCGGAGGCGCCGAGTTGCGGCCGGATGAAGCGCTCCGCCTTAATCTCCGGATCACGGGCAACCGCAATGGTCGTGCCGGCCCAGAAGACGCCGGCCATAACATGCAGGCCGATGACGACGATGTAGACATATTGCATGACCGCATTCCTCTCGTTCGCCCCGCCACCGGTGTAACGCTTTGCCTGTCGGTTTTTGTCTGTCGGCTGGGTCCGACAACGTTAATCCGCAACGTTAACAAGACAAAGTTAGATATCTAATAGTTAGATGTCAATGCTTCATGCGGAGTTCCGCCAATCCATTGCTTGTTCTAGTGTCCGGCCATGACGCCATTTGATCGCCCGCCCATCGGCATGAATCTCGCTCGCACCGCCAAACTGGTGGCGCAGGCCTTTGACGCTGCCTTGGTGGAGGCTGGCGGAACGTTGCCGGTCTGGGTGACCTTGCTCTCGGTCAAGTCGAAGGAGCTGGCCAACCAGCGCGAGCTTGCCGGCATGATCGGCATCCAGGGCGCGACGCTGACGCATCACCTCAACGCCATGGAGGCGCAAGGGCTGTTGACGCGCCGCCGCGATCCGCAGAACCGCAGGGTGCATCAGGTGGCTCTGACCGAAACCGGCGAAGCGCTGTTCGAGAAGTTGCGCCTCGCGGCCGTCGCCTTCGACAAAAGGCTGAGAGCCGGGCTGCCGGACGAACGACTTGCGGAATTCGCCGAGGTGCTGGCGGCGCTTCGGGCGAATGTGGGCGGTTAAGCCCGGCTGCCCTGCAGCACCTTGAGCTTCGCCTTCTTCGGGCTGCGCGCGGTAAGCCATTCGCGCGCCTTGTCCTGCGGCATCGGGAAGGCGATCGAATAGCCCTGCACCTGGTCGCAGCCGATCGCCATCAGCGAGTCGAGCTCGGCCTCCGTTTCCGCGCCCTCGGCGACGATCGAGATGCCGAGCCCGCGGGCAAGCTCGGTGATGGCGCGCACGATCTTGGTGTTGTCGCCGTTCTCGTTGATATTCTGGACGAAGCGGCGGTCGATCTTCAGCCGATCGATCTCGTTCGGGTTGACATGGCTGAGTGAAGCATAGCCCGTGCCGAAATCGTCGAGCTCGAGGTGGACGCCCGCCGCGCGGATATGCCTGAGCTTGGCGGCGATGCCGGTCTTCTCGTCGTCGAGGATGACGGATTCAACGATTTCCAGCGACAGCTTCTGCGGCGCAAGCCCGGCTCGTTCCAGCGTTCCGAACAGGAAACTGTCGAAGTCCGGCTCGCGCAGCTCGGTGCCCGAGACATTGACGGCGATGCGTCCGAAATCGATGCCGGCGCGATCCCATTCGGCGGCTTCGTTGATCGCCTTGCTGATGACGATGCGGCCGATATCCGGCATGAAGCCGCACTTCTCCGCCACCGGGATGAATTCGCCGGGCGAGATCATGCCGCGCGTGGCGTGCTTCCAGCGCACCAGTGCTTCGATACCGCTGATCTTGCCGCTGGTGAGCGACACTTGAGGCTGGAAATAGACCTCGAAGGTCTTTTCCGCGATCGCCGTGCGGATGTCCTGCTCGAGCTGCTTGCGGTAGTCGAGCTCGCGCCGCAGCTCTTCGGAGAAGAAGGAGAAGCTGCCGCCGCCGAGCTTCTTGGCCGAATAGAGGGCGAGATCGGCATGGACGAGCAGGTCCTGCGCGTTGTCGGCGTCGACTGGATAGACGGCGATGCCGGCGCTGGCGCCAGGCATTATGGTCGTGCCCTGGAAGGTGATCGGCTCGTTGATGTTGGCGATGATGCGCTTGGCCAGCGCATGGATGTCCTCGGTGCTGCCGGCGCCGTTGAGGATCATCACGAACTCGTCGCCGCCGAGACGGGCGCAAAGATCCGATGCGCGGCAGGAATCGCGCATGCGTTGCGCGGTGACAACAAGCACATAGTCGCCCGCCGCGTGCCCCAGCGTGTCGTTGATCTGCTTGAAGCGGTCGAGGTCGAGTTGGATCACCGCCAGCCGCTCGCGGCGCCGATGCGCGCCCTTGATCAGCGTGTCGAAATGATCGGTGAGGAAGGTGCGGTTGTGCAAGCCGGTCAGGCCGTCATGCACGGCGATGAAGGCCATCGAATTGCGGGCGTCGACCAGTTCATGCGTCTTGCGCAGGATGGCCTTGGACATCGGCCGGAAGATGAATAGCGCGACCAGCACGATGACGCCGATGGTGGCAAAGAACAGCGTGCGGTGCAGGCTGAGCATCTCATCCGACCGCTCGGTGGCGAAGGCGCTGATGCGCTGGCCGAGCGCGGCATAGCCGGACAAAGTCGCATTGGCGACGGAGGCGTCGAGGCCGACGCGCTCGCCGCCGCCCTTATAGCCGTCGCTTTGCATGCCGAGCTGGGATGCAAATGATGAAACCAGTCGATCGCCGTTGGCGATAAGGCCGACCGAGAAATAGTCGAGATGGAACGGCTTGCTGAACAGCACATATTCGATCGACTGCGGATCGTTGCGCGCCGGCGATAGCGGATCGGCACCGGTCTCCTTGAGCAGCCGGTCGTAATTGGTCTCGAACTCGCCCGTTGCCTGCTTGAGCGCGGTGACCAGCGCCGGCTGCTTGTCGCGCGGGGCCGCACCGGTCGCGCTGGCCAGGAAGACGATGCGCTGCGACAGCGCCTTCTGCGTGGAGACGATGTTGAGCAGCGCGTCGTTATGCTGCTGCTGCGCCATCAACTGCTGCAGCAGGATGAAGGAAGCCATCACCATGGCGGCGATGATCAGCAAGGCCAGCCAGTAGCCGCTCTTGATCAGCAGAATCAGCTTGCGCGAAACGCTGTGCACCGGCTGCTGCGACATAACTGAGTGACCCCTCCCGATCGACGGATTCCTGCCATGGATTTGCGGCGCCAGAACCCTTGACGTGAAAGGGTTAACAGCTCGGCAAACCGACACGGTGCCAGAGGCGGTGGCGCGACAAAGCTGAGAGGATGGTTATTATGTCCTTTCGCCGATCGTCGCATTTGAACACATTCTTGTCCGGCTGCGCTGAAGGAGCTGCGGCGCGGCTTGCACAACGCCACCGAAGCGGTCGTTTTTGCGATGGATTTTTCTTGTCCGCAGCGCGACAGTCCGCATCAAACAAAATAGGGCCATACGATGAGCGCAGCGTTTCTCTCCCACATCGACAACGAGCTTGAAGGCCTGAAATCGGCCGGGCTCTACAAGTCCGAGCGGGTGATTTCCTCCACGCAGTCGGCCCTGATCGAGGTTGCCGGCCAGAAGGTGCTGAATTTCTGCGCCAACAACTATCTCGGCCTCGCCGACAGCCCCGAGCTGCGCGATGCGGCGAAGCAGGCGCTCGACCGCTACGGCTACGGCATGGCGTCGGTGCGCTTCATCTGCGGCACCCAGGAAGAACACAAAGAGCTCGAAGCCACCATCTCATCCTTCCTCGGCATGGACGACACCATTCTCTACGGCTCCTGCTTCGACGCCAATGGCGGCCTGTTCGAGACGCTGCTCGGCGAGGAGGACGCCGTCATCTCGGACGCGCTGAACCACGCCTCGATCATCGACGGGGTGCGGCTCTCCAAGGCCAAGCGCTTCCGCTACGCCAACAACGACATGGCCGACCTCGAGGCGCGGCTGAAGGAGGCGAAGGACCGCCGCTTCCGGCTGATCGCCACCGACGGCGTGTTCTCGATGGACGGCATCATCGCCAACCTGCAAGGAGTCTGCGACCTCGCCGAGAAATACGACGCCATGGTCATGGTCGATGACAGCCATGCCGTCGGCTTCGTCGGCAAGAACGGCCGTGGCTCGGCCGAGCACTGCGGCGTCGAGGGCAGGGTGGACATCATCACGGGCACGCTCGGCAAGGCGCTGGGCGGCGCGTCCGGCGGCTATACCGCGGGGAAGAAACAGGTGGTCGACTGGCTGCGTCAGCGCTCGCGGCCCTATCTCTTCTCCAACACGCTGATGCCGGCGATCGCCGGCGCCTCGCTGAAAGTCTTCGAGCTGATCCGCAATGGCGATGCGCTGCGCCGCCGCCTATATGCCAATGCGGAACGCTTCCGGTCTCAAATGGGCAAGCTCGGCTTTACGCTTGCCGGCGCCGATCATCCGATCATCCCGGTGATGCTGGGCGACGCCACTCTTGCGCAGGAGATGGCCGCCCGCATGCTGAAGCGCGGCATCTACGTCATCGGTTTTTCGTTCCCGGTGGTGCCGAAGGGCCAGGCGCGCATTCGCACCCAGATGTCGGCGGCGCACTCCGGCGCCGATATCGATCGCGCCGTCGAGGCGTTCGGCGAGGTCGGGAAGGAACTGGGTGTAATCGCTTGACGGTGCCGCCGGCAATGGAAAAGGGCCATGGCGATCGATGTAACGAGCAGTATCGAGATCGCCAGCCCGCGCGCGGTTGTCGCCGCCTTTTCTTCCGATCCGGACAATGTTCCGCGCTGGTACGTCAACATCAAGTCGGTGGAATGGAAGACTCCCCGACCGGCCCAGATAGGATCGAGAATTGCATTCGAGGCGCAGTTCCTCGGACGGCGGCTCGCTTATACCTACGAGATCCTGGATCTCGTGCCGGGCGAGAGGCTGGTGATGCGATCCGACGAAGGACCGTTTCCGATGGAGACGAGCTATGGATGGCGGGATTCCGGCGAAGGCCGCACGCATATGACGCTCCGGAATCGCGGCTCGCCGGCCGGCTTTTCCCGTCTCATGACCCCGCTCATAGCCGTGGCTGTCCGACGTTCGACCAATCGCGATCTGCTGCGGCTGAAGAACATCCTGGAAGCGGCAGGTTGATGATCCGTCAGGACGGGGAAGATTTTCTGGAGAGTGTTCGATGTCCAACATGATGAAGGCGCTGGTGAAGGCCAAGGCCGAGCCGGGCATCTGGATGGAAGAAGTGCCGGTGCCGGAAATCGGCCCCAACGACGTGCTGATCAAGGTCAGGAAGACCGCGATCTGCGGCACCGACGTCCACATCTACAATTGGGACCAGTGGGCGCAGAAGACCGTGCCGGTGCCGATGGTGACCGGCCATGAATTTGTCGGTACCGTCGCGGATTTCGGCGCGGCCGTCACCGAATACAAGGTCGGACAGCGCGTCTCGGGCGAGGGCCACATCGTCTGCGGCCACTGCCGCAACTGCCGCGCGGGGCGAGGGCATCTCTGCCGCAACACGCTCGGCGTCGGTGTCAACCGGCCCGGCGCCTTCGGCGAGTATGTAGCGATCCCGCAGCACAATGTCGTGCCGATCCCCGACGACGTGCCGGACGAGATCGCGGCGATCTTCGATCCATTAGGCAATGCTGTCCACACCGCACTGTCCTTCGACCTGGTCGGCGAGGATGTGCTGGTCACCGGCGCCGGCCCGATCGGCATCATGGGCGCGCTGGTCGCGCAATGCGTCGGCGCGCGGAAAGTCGTCATCACCGACATCAACCCGGTCCGGCTGGAACTGGCGCGCAAGCTCGGCGTCCAGCATGTGGTCGACGCCTCGAAGGAGAAGCTGCGCGACGTGATGCCGGCACTCGGCATGACCGAAGGTTTCGACGTCGGGCTGGAGATGTCGGGCGCCGCGCCAGCCTTCCGCGACATGATCGACACCATGAACAATGGCGGCAAGATCGCCATCCTCGGCATCGCTCCCACCGGCTTCGAGATCGACTGGAACAAGGTCATCTTCAAGATGCTGCATCTCAAAGGCATCTACGGCCGCGAGATGTTCGAGACCTGGTACAAGATGATCGCCCTGGTGCAGGGGCCGCTGGATGTTTCGGGTCTGATCACGCATCGCATCGGCATTGACGATTTCCAGGTTGGGTTCGATGCGATGAGGAGCGGTAGTTCCGGCAAAGTGGTGATGGACTGGTAGGTTTGGTGGAAGCAGCATCCTGGCAATGCTGGCGGGACAGCACCCCCCTTTGGCCTGCCGGACGGACAGAGGGGGTGTGAAGGATCGCTAAGAAGAAGATAAAGCCTCTTCTAGCGCTGCCACCCCCCTGACAATCGCCGCTCTCTCTTCCTCGCTCAGCCTCGCCAGCAGCTCCCTTTCAAACGCTTTCGCCAGCGGCACCATCTCGCGATAGGCGGCGAGGCCCGCCTTGGTCAGCGTCAGATGCTCGACGCGGCGGTCGTTCTCGTCCGGCGTTCTTGTCAGCCAGCGCCGACGTTCGAGCGCGGCGACTGCGCGCGACACCTTGGTCTTGTGCATGGCCGACTGCTCGCCGAGTTCCGTCGCCGTCATCATCCCGCGCTGGCCGAGGCCTGAGAGCGTGCGCCATTCCGGCCGCGTCAGACCGTGGCGCTCCTTGTAGATGCGCGAGAATTCGCGGCTCACGGCGTCGGCCAGCCGGTAGAGCCGGTAGGGCAGGAAGTTTTCTAGCTCGAGAATCTCCGATTTCATTTGGCGCACCATCGATGCGGGGTTCGGCGTTGATAGTTACATCTTCGATGGTTACAAATGAAACCAGTTTGGTCAACATCGCCGGAAAGCCTTCCTCAACGCTGAGCGCGGCAGCCCGGGATCAGAGAGGATCGGATGGCTTTTTCCTATATGCCGGGCTTCGGCAACGACTTCGAGACCGAGACGCTGCCGGGATCGCTGCCGCAGGGCCGCAACTCGCCGCAGCGGCCGGCCTACGGGCTCTATGCCGAGCAGCTTTCGGGCTCGCCCTTTACCGCGCCGCGCGGCACCAACGAGCGCTCCTGGCTTTACCGCATCCGTCCAAGCGTGAAACACACCGGCCGCTTCAAGGGCGCGAGCTATCCTATGTGGAAGACCGCGCCCAACGTCGGCGACCACGAGCTGGCACTCGGCCAGTACCGATGGAACCCGGTGCCGATCCCGACCGAGCCGACCGACTTCATTTCCGGCATGCGCACCATGACCACGGCCGGCGACGCGGTCGGACAGTCCGGCATGGCGGCACACGTCTATGTCGCCAACCGCTCGATGGTCGACGACCATTTCTTCAATGCCGACGGCGAGCTCATGATCGTGCCGCAGGTCGGCACGCTGCGCTTTGTCACCGAGATGGGCGTCATCGAGCTTCGCCCCGGCGAGATCGCGGTGCTGCCGCGCGGCCTCGTCTTCAAGGTCGAGATCGCCGACAGTCAGGCGCGCGGCTATGTCTGCGAGAATTACGGGGCAAAATTCACCATGCCCGACCGCGGCCCGATCGGCGCCAATTGCCTGGCCAATCCGCGCGACTTCAAGACCCCCTGCGCCTGGTTCGAGGAGAAGGAGACGCCATGCCGGCTGATCGTCAAATGGTGCGGCACTTTCCACGTCACCGAGCTCGGCCATTCGCCGCTCGACGTCGTTGCCTGGCATGGCAACTACGCGCCCTATAAATATGATCTGGCGACGTTTTCGCCGGTCGGCGCCATCCTGTTCGATCACCCTGACCCGTCGATCTTCACCGTGCTGACGGCGCCGAGCGGCGAGGAGGGCACGGCCAATGTCGACTTCGTCATCTTCCCGCCGCGCTGGCTGGTGGCGGAAAACACTTTTCGGCCGCCCTGGTACCACCGCAACATCATGAGCGAGTTCATGGGCCTGATCGACGGCCAGTACGATGCCAAGGAGGAAGGTTTTGTCCCCGGCGGCATCAGCCTGCATAACCAGATGCTGGCGCACGGGCCCGACGCCTCCGGCTTTGAGAAGGCCACCCGCGCCGACCTGAAACCGGTCAAGCTCGACAACACCATGGCCTTCATGTTCGAGACGCGCTTTCCGCAGATGCTGACGCGCTACGCCGCCGAACTCGACACCTTGCAGGCGAACTACATCGACTGCTGGGCCGACCTGAAGAAGCGCTTCAACGGCACGCCGGAAGGCGACTGGTCCTGATTGGTGAGGTCAGAATCAGGAAAACATCGGCGGGTGGCTTGACGATCACTCGCGACGGCCTTGTTGTGGGACGAGCGGCACAAAGCCCGCGAGGAGAGGAAACCGCATGAAGCTTGCCACTTTGAAGAACGGGACGCGCGACGGGAAGCTGGTCGTGGTTTCGCGCGATCTGACGCGGTTCACCGACGCCTCTTTCCTGGTGCCGACGCTGCAGGCTGCGCTCGACAATTGGGGGCGCTTGGCGCCGCATCTGGCGGCGATGGCGGAATCGCTCGAGACCAACGCGGTGCCCTCGGCCCGCTTTCACGAGCATGACGCCCATTCGCCGCTGCCGCGCGCCTATCAATGGGCGGACGGCTCCGCCTATGTGAACCATGTCGAGCTGGTGCGGAAGGCACGCGGCGCCGAGATGCCGGCGAGTTTCTGGACACATCCGCTGATTTACCAGGGCGGTTCGGACTCCTTCCTTGCGCCGCGCGATCCGATCCGCATGGCCGACGAAGCCTTCGGCATCGACATGGAGGCGGAAGTTGCCGTCATCGTCGGCGATGTGCCGATGGGCGCCGGGCTGAGCGAGGCGCGCGAGGCCATCCGCCTGGTCATGCTGGTCAATGATGTGACGCTTCGCGCCATCACGGGGCCGGAACTGGCAAAAGGCTTCGGCTTCTTCCAGTCGAAGCCGTCTTCTGCTTTCTCGCCGGTCGCGGTGACGCCGGACGAGCTTGGTGATGCCTGGGACGGCGGCAAGGTCAGCCTGCCGCTGCTCGCCGATCTCAACGGCAAACCGTTCGGCCGTGCCAATGCCGGCATCGACATGACCTTCGATTTCCCGGCCTTGATCGTGCATGCCGCGAAAACGCGGCCGCTTGCCGCCGGCACCATCATCGGCTCCGGCACCGTCTCCAATAAGCTGAATGATGGGCCAGGCAGGCCGGTCGCGGCAGGCGGCGCCGGCTATTCCTGCATCGCCGAACTGCGCATGATCGAGACCATCGAGAGCGGCGAGCCGAAGACCCCGTTCCTGCGCTTCGGCGACACGGTGCGCATCGAGATGAAGGACAAGGCCGGCCATTCGATCTTCGGCGCCATCGAGCAGAAGGTCGAGAAATACGAGGGGGAGAAAGGAACCTGAAAGGGTGACCTTGCTTGAGCACCTGCGCCGCATGGCGCGCAACAATTTGTGGTCGAACGACCGGCTCTACCGCGCCGTGCTGGAGCTTAAGCCTGGCGAGTTCGAGGCCGGTCGAACCAGTTTCTTTCCCTCGATCAAGGAGACGCTCAACCACATCCTCGCGGTCGATCGTCTCTATCTCGATTTTCTGACGGATGGCGGCCTCGGTGCTGCGGCCTATGACGACTTCATACCGTTCGACGATGCGTCAAGCCTGGCCGCTGCACAGACCGATTTTGACCGCAGGCTTGTCGCCTTCTGCGACGGCCTGTCGGAGGCAGATCTCGACCGCCACGTCATCACCGACCGCCGCGAGGACGGCATGATCCCCGAAAGGATCGGCGACATCCTCGCCCATGTCTTCCTGCACGACATCCACCATCGCGGCCAAGTGCACGCGATGCTGTCGGGCACCTCGGTTGCACCGCCGCAATTGGACGAGTTTCTGCTCGATTATGATCTGAAGCTCAGGCAGGCGGAAGTCGAGCGGCTGGGGATTGCGGATCAGGCCAGCGTGACATCATACGCTGAAAAATGACGGTCCGCTGAAATCAACGTAAGGCCTTCAATTTGCGCTTGTGCAATGAGCAGGCGGTCGAAGGGATCGCGATGGTGGAGCGGCAGATGCTCAAGCCGTTCTGCGTGTAGTTCGTTCACACTGAGGATCGGAATACCGTTCGACCGCAAGATTTCCGATATATTGCCTGCGAGCGTGACCTTGCCGAGCGATTTTTTGATGGCGATTTCTGCCACGGAAATGGCGCTGACGATGACATCTTCGCCGGCAAGGAAGATGTCACGATGATGATCCGAAAGGCGTGAATCCGCGTTGAGAACCCAAAGCAGAATATGGGTATCGACCAGATATTGGCGGCTCATTTGATGTACTCGTCCCATTCGGGACCGAGTTCATCGAAATCATCCGAGATGCGAATCTGGCCTTTCAGAGCCCCGAACAACCCTTTGCTCCCGCCAGGCCGGGCGGGAGCGCTCAAGGTTGCCACGATTTCCCCGTGCCGGGTCAGATGGATCTCTTCACCAGCTTGAGCACGTTTCACCAACTCAGAGAGCTGGGCCTTCGCTTTCGCCATCGGAACGTTCATTGCTAGACCTTTCTGACCATAATTTAGGTCATAATCGGTCGGGCCGCAACCGAGCTTAAGGAGGCGCTACGCCGCTTTGCCATTCAGCTTGATCACGCCGCGCTTGATCTGGTCCTGCTCGATCGATTCGAACAGAGCGCGGAAATTGCCTTCGCCAAAGCCTTCGTCGCCCTTCCTCTGGATGAATTCGAAGAAGATCGGCCCGATCACCGTCTTCGAGAAGATCTGCAGCAGGATCTTGGTCATACCGCCGTCGACGACGCCTTCGCCGTCGATCAGGATGCCGTGCTTCTTCATGCGCTCGATCGGCTCGTCATGGCCGTGCACGCGCTCATGCGACATCTCGTAATAGGTGTTGGGCGGGCCGGGCATGAACTTCAGCCCGTTGGCGGCGAGCTTGTCGGTGGCATCGTAGATCGCGTCCGTACCGACGGCAATGTGCTGGATGCCCTCGCCATTGTACTTCTTCAAATACTCGGCGATCTGGCTGGTTTCGTCCTTGGACTCGTTGAGCGGAATGCGGATCTTGCCGCAGGGCGAGGTGATCGCCCGGCTGACCAATCCGGTGATCCTGCCGTCGATATCGAAGAAATGGATCTGCTTGAAGCCGAACAGGTCGCGGTAGAAGTCCCACCACTTGTCCATGTTGCCGCGATAGACATTGTGGGTCAGGTGGTCCAGGTAGTAGAAGCCGACGCCTTCGGGTTTCGGATTGCGCTCGCCAAGCCACTCGAACTCAGCATCGTAAGCCGAGCCCTTGTCGCCATAGGTTTCGATGAAATAGAGGAGCGATCCGCCGATGCCGACGATCGCCGGCGCGTCGAGCGCCTTGTCGGTGCCCTCGTAGGGCACAGCACCCTTCGACACGGCGTGGTCGAAGGCATGCTTCGCATCGACCACGCGCCACGCCATCGAGGCGGCGCAGGGGCCGTGCTTTTCGACGAATTTCATCGCATGCGAGCCTGGCTCGGCATTGACGACATAGTTGATGTCGCCCTGGCGCCAGACGGTGATGTCCTTGGTGCGGTGCTTCGCCACCGCGATATAGCCCATGCGGGCAAAGAGCTCGGCAAGTTTTGCCGGGTCTAAATGCGCGAACTCGACGAATTCGAAGCCGTCGGTGCCGGCGGGATTCGCCTTGCTGATCTTGGCGGGTGGGGCGTCATGCGGGAAGGGTCCCATGGCATTCCTCCGAAAGCTGTTGCGGCCGTGCTTGGCCGATTTTCACCATAATAACGCTGGACGGCTGCATGGTGCTTGCATTCAACCGCCTGGAATGCCCACAATGTGCGCAGATTGTGCATGATTGGGGACAAAACCATGGATGATGCGCGCCTTGATCAATTTGACCGCAAGATACTGGCGCTCCTGCAGGGCGATGCGCGGCTCACCAACAATGATCTTTCGGAGCGCGTGAACCTGTCGGCCTCGCAATGCTCGCGCCGCCGCCAGCGGCTGGAGGAAGATGGCTATATCAGGGGCTATCGCGCCGTGCTCGACCGCGACCGTCTCGGCTTTTCGCTGGTCAATGTGATTTCGGTGACCTTGGCCACCCACAACCGCGACAATGCCCGCCGCTTCGGCGAGCTGGTGGCGCGGCTACCCGAGGTGCAGGAAGCGCACGCGCTGACCGGCGAGATGGATTACATCCTGAAGGTGGTGACGCCCGATCTCAAATCGCTTTCCGAGTTCGTCAACGGCGTGCTGCTGCCGCATGAATCGGTGCAGCATGTGAAGACGGCGATCGTGCTGGAAACGCTGAAAGAGACCGGCGCGCTGCCGATTTAGTTTGCGGAGATCTTTGTTGGATGCGACGGCGACGGAACGCGAACCTGCGGAATTGGCTCTCGCCAATGCGCAAGCTTTCACCCCCGCTGCTGCTGGATCAGCCCATAGAGGTTGGTGCAGCGCGCGCCGGAGCGGCAATAAGCGAAGACCGGGCCTTCGAGGTCGTCCAGCGCTTCGGCCTGATCCTCGACATTGTCCATAGTGAGCTGGCCGCTGATCACCGGAATGTAGCGGAAGGCGAGCCCCGCGGCTTCCGCGGCCGCCTTGACGCTGTCGGCCGAGGGCTGGCCGGGCTGTTCGTCGTCCGGGCGGTTGCAGATGATGCTCTTGAAGCCGGCGTCCTTGATGGCAACGATATCCTCAGGCTGGATCTGGCCGGAGACCGAATAGTCTTCGCTGATCTGGCGGTATTCCATGGCATCGTCCTCGCAATCTCTTTGGCCGCAGTCATGCCACCGCGCGGCATTAGCGACAATCCGTAGCACCGGATTTCTCTGCCAAATAGAGAGTGCGGGGCGGAAAATCCAACCGGGCCGGTTTTAGCCCGGTTGGATGATGCCGCTTAGCTTCCGAGCAGCGCGCCTTTGAACTGCTCGATGTTGTTGTGCATCATGTCGATATAGGTCGAGGCCGGGCCGTCGGGCGGCGACAGCGCATCGGAATAGAGCGTGCCGCCGACCTTGATGCCGGTCTCGCTGGCGATCTGCTCGATGAGCCTGGGGTTGGTGATGTTCTCGATGAAGATCGCCGCCGCCTTGTCCTGCTTGACCTGGTTGACCAGCTTGGCGACGTCGGCGGCCGAAGGCTCGGAATCGGTCGAGATGCCTTGCGGAGCAAGGAAGGTCAGGCCGTATGCATGCTCGAAATAGCCGAAGGCGTCGTGCGAGGTGATGACGACACGCTTGGCCTCGGGGATCGCCTGGATCGCCGCGGTCACTTCGCCCTCCAGCGCGCCGAGCTTCTGGGTGTAGGCGGCGGCATTGGCCTTGTAGCTGTCGCAGCCCGCGCTATCGGCGGCGCAGAATGCATCGGCGATATTCTTCACGTAGATCTTCGCATTGGCGATCGACTGGAAGGCGTGCGGGTCGTTGACCGTCTTGCCGCCGCCGGTGCCGGCGCCTTCGGCCGCGTCGGCATCGGCGAATTCCGGCTTGAAGGCGATTGGCGTCACGCCCTTGGTCAGCGTCACGATCGTCGCCTTGGTGGCGCTGGTGTCGACTAGGCGCTGCAAAAAACCTTCGAAATGCAAGCCGTTGACCAGCACGACATCGGCGCCGGCCATCGCCACCGCATCGGCCGGGGTCGGCTCGTAGACATGCGCGTCGCCGTCCGGGCCGACGATGGTGGTGATGTTGACGCGGTCGCCGCCGACATTCTTGGCAAAGTCGGCAATGACCGTGAAGCTCGCCACCACCTTGAGCGGCGCCGCAAAAGCGGACGATGCGGCGAAAGCGCTTAATGTTATAACGCTCAGCGCCAGGGCGGCGCGAAAGGATTTCAACATTGGGAAGAGTCTCCTTGCTTGGGGATTAAGCTGTGCGGTGGCGGTGATGCACGATGCGGGCGCGCAGCGCGCCGCGCGTGCCGAACAGGATCGAGCAGAAATAAACGACGCCGGCCGAAAGGATGATAGCCGGGCCGGAGGGCAGCGAGGCGTGGTAGGACAAAAGCAGCCCGGCGATGCAGGAGGCAAAGCCGATCAGCACCGCCAGCGCGCACATCGGCTCGACGCGAACCGTCCAGAAGCGGGCGGCGGCGGCCGGCAGCATCATCAGCCCGACCGAGAGCAGCGTGCCCAGCGCCTGGAAGCCGCCGACGAGGTTGAGCACGACCAGCCCAAGAAAGATGAAATGGACCGGGCTGCCCATGCGGCTCACCGATCGCAGGAACAGCGGATCGAGGCATTCGGCGACCAGCGCCCGCCAGAAGATGGCGAGGCAGGCGAGCGTCACAACCACGATGCCGCAGATCAGGATCAGCGCCTCGTTGTTGAGCGCCAGCACGGTGCCGAACAGCACATGCATCAGGTCGACGCTCGAGCCGCGGATCGACACCATCAGCACGCCGATGGCGAGCGAGATCAGATAGAAGGCCGCCATCGAGGCGTCCTCGCGCTGGATGGTGAAGCGCGAAACCGCCCCTGCGCCAAGCGCGACGATGATGCCGGCGATCAGCCCGCCGACGGTCATCGGAAGGATTTCGAGGCCATAGAACAGGAAGCCCGCGGCGGCGCCCGGCAGGATGGCATGCGCCATTGCGTCGCCCGACAGGCTCATGCGCCTGAGCATCAGGAAGACGCCGACCGGGCAGGCGCCGAGCGACAGAATCAGCGAGCCGAACAGAGCCCGCTGCATGAAGGCGAAATCGGCGAAGGGCTGGATGAACAGGCCGTAGAGAAACTCCATCACGCCGCCCTCGGTCCGGAGCCGTGGTGGTGATCATGAACATGAGCGTGATCATGGTGGTCGTGTGCGTGATCATGGCCATGGTCATCGGGCTCGCACCACGGCGCGTTCTCTTCCCAGGCCTCGTGGAAGCGCCGCGCCTTGAGCAGGTTTTCAGGCCTGAGCGTCTCTTTTGTGTCGCCCCAGGCGACAGGCTGGCGGGCGAGCAGCAGCGTCTCGGGAAAGTTCCGCCGCACGAGATCGAGGTCGTGGACGACCACCATGATCGTGCGCTCCTCGCCATGCCAGCGCTTTATCAGCTGGATGAGGTCGCCGACGGTCTTGGCGTCGACGGCATTGAACGGCTCGTCGAGCAGGATGAGGTCGGCATCCTGCAACAGCACGCGGGCAAACAGCGTGCGCTGCAACTGACCCCCGGAGAGCGTGTCGATCGGCCGCTTCTCGAAGCCGCCGAGCCCGACCGCCATCAGCGCCTTGCTGACCGACTCGCGATCCTCTTTGGTGTAGCGTCCGAGCATGCCGCGCTTCGGCCACAGGCCAAGCGAGACCAGGTCGACCACCCGCGCCGGAAAGCTGCGGTCGAGCTCCGACTGCTGCGGCAGATAGGCGGTGCGCACGCCTGGCGCGCGCACAACTGTGCCCTCCATCGGCTTTAGCACGCCGACAATGCCCTTCATCAGCGTCGACTTGCCCGAGCCGTTGGCGCCGACCACCGCAGTCAGCGAGCCTTTTCGGACCGTGCCGTTGAGGTGATGGATGGCGGGATGGCTGTTGTAACCGAGCGTCAGGTCGCGGAAGGTCAGGCAGGCATTTGTCATCAGACGTTCCGGATCGGGCGCGAATTCGAGAGTACCCGTCGATATGTGATGTTATTACATTAGTCAACACGCCGGTTCGGCGGAATTGTGTCCAGATCGGTCAACTCGCCGTGTACACGGAAGCGGTCCGGAGCCGATAAATTGGCTCAATCGGTTTGGCGCCGGTCGGCCTTGCCCGGAGCCGGCACGGACTCTAAACAGGCGCGACCCTAGAAAAGAAGGAACCTCCCATGAGCATTCGTCGTATCGATGTCGGCCCGCGCATGAGCCAGATCGTCATTCACGGCAACACCGTCTATCTGGCCGGCCAAGTCGGTGAGCCCGGCGGCAACGTCGCCTCGCAGACTCGCGACATCCTGAAGACCATCGACGAATTGCTGGCCAAGGCTGGCACCGACAAGACCAAGATCGTGCAGGCGATCATCTGGCTGGCCGACATGGGCACCTTCGCCGAGATGAATTCGGAGTGGGACAAGTGGGTGCCGCAAGGCCACACGCCCGCCCGCGCCACCGGCGAAGCCAAGCTCGCCACCCCGGAATATCTGGTCGAGATCATTATCACGGCGGCGCTGTAAGGCGCTAAAAGTGCCAATCTCCCCCTCGTGGGCCCGCGAGGGGTGAGATTGCTCATCCCTGCGAAGGCGTGAACCGCGCCACAAGCGTGTGGCTTTCCGCCGGATAGATGAAGCGCACATGCGTGACCGGATGCTCGGCGCTCCAGGTGCGGCGCTCGACCACCAGGCAGGGCGCGCCAGGATCGATGTCGAGCGTGTCGGCGATAGTTTCGTCAGCCGCCATGGCGCGGATACGGTGCTCGGCCTCGCTCCACGGCACGCGTCCGATCAGCCAGGGGCCGGGCGCAATGTCGAGAAATTCTTCCTCGCTGGCCTCGCCCACCGCCGAAAGATTGATCAGGCGCTGCTCGAGCGCGAATGGCCGTTCGCCGGCAAAATGCAGCCCCTCCAGCCAAAGCACGGGACCCGCAGATAGCCCAAGCAGCGACCGATCCTCGGCATTGCCGCGCCGTTTCATGCGCTCCAGCCGTTCATAACGATAGGGCAGGCCGAGCGCCTCGACCTCGATCCTGATGTCGTGCAGTTCCAGCACCGCCGCCTGCGACTGCGGCTGGCGCACGAAGCTGCCCGAGCGGCGGCGGCGCTCGATCAACCCCGCCTTGGCGAGCTGCGACAGCGCCTTGTTCACCGTCATGCGCGAACAATCATATTGAGCCGTCAGCTCGTGCTCGAACGGGATGCGGTGGCCGGGTGCCCATGCACCCGACAGGATTTTTTCCCGGATGTCGGACAGGATCCGCTGGTGCAGCGAGAGAGTCTCGCCGTCTTCCATCTCTGCCGTTTCGGTCATGCTCATCGGGATCAGCCCTCGGAAAGCGCCATCATCACTTTGCGGAAGCGCCCGGCGACCGCCTCGCGTTTGACATGCCTGCCGCCGCTCACTTGCTTGTTGCCATGCACCCAGACGCAATCGACCTTGCTGCCATTGGCAAAGATCCAGGCGTCGAGGATGGCATCGCCCGCCTTGCCGGCAAGCAAGGGGTGGCTGGCATCGAGCGAGACGAAATGGGCCGGACTGCCGACGGCGAGAGTTGAGGGGCCGGCGCCGAGCGCGATGCTGCCGCCATCGAGCGCGGCATCGAACAGCGCGCGGCCGGTAGAGCCGCCGGCACGCGCCAGCACGTTGCGGGCGCGGTGGGCAAGGCGCTGCGAATATTCGAGCTGCCGCAGCTCGTCCGGCAGGCCGATCAGCACATTGGAATCGGAGCCGACACCGAAGCGGCCGCCATGTTCGATGAACGAGGGGGCGGCGAAAGTGCCGTCGCCGAGATTGGCCTCGGTGATCGGGCAGAGGCCAGCGATGGCGCCGGCCTTGGCCATGGCGATGGTCTCGGCTTCGGTCATGTGTGTGGCGTGGATCAGGCACCAGCGCCTGTCCACCTCAGCATGTCCGAGCAGGAACTCGACCGGACGTTTGCCCGACCAGGCGATGCAGTCCTCGACTTCCTTCACCTGCTCGGCGACATGGATGTGGATCGGCCCGTTCGGCGCCATTGCGGCAACGGCGTTGAGTTCGTCCGGCGTTGCGGCGCGCAAGCTGTGCGGCGCGAGGCCGACGACGGCTTGCTCAAGCGAGCGAACGCCCTCGCGAGTTTTCTCAAGCAGACGTCCGAAGCGTTCGACATCATTGATGAATCGCCGCTGGCCTTCGTTGGGAGCAGCGCCGCCGAAGGCCGAATGGGCATAGAAGACCGGCAGCAGCGTCAGTCCGATGCCGGTGTCGGCGGCGGCAGCCGCGATCCGCTCCGCCATCTCGGCGATGTTGGCGTAAGGCTGCCCGTCGCGATCATGGTGAAGGTAGTGGAACTCGCCGACGCGCGAAAAACCGGCTTCCAGCATCTCCACATAAAGCTGCGCCGCGACCGCCTCGACTTGGTCCGGCGTCATCGACAGCGCGAAGCGGTACATCACCTCGCGCCAGCTCCAGAAACTGTCGGCCGAGGGACCGCGCAGTTCGGCAAGCCCCGCCATGCCGCGCTGGAAGGCGTGGCTATGCAGGTTGGGCATGCCGGGCAGGACGATGGCGTGGCGTTCGTCGCCGGCGTGTGCCGAAGAGCCCGCTTCGACTTCAGAGATACGGCCGCCGTCGAAAGCGATCCTCACATTGCCCCGCCAACCGCCGGGCAGCAGCGCCTGTTCCGCATAGATCGCCGTCACCTCCAAACTCCCAATCCGAATGCCCGAGCGACATTAACACTTGCGTCGCGTTCCAATATGTATATACATAATCGTCATCCTTTCAAATGGAAAAGATGATGGGTGGAGCAAACGGAAAGAGCGGCCTTCGTCTGTGGCGCAATGCGCGCCTGGCGACTATGGCCGAGGGTGCTGCCGGTCTCGGCATCGTCGAGAAAGGTGCGATCGCCGCGCGCGACGGGCTGATCGTCTATGCCGGATCGGAGGCCGACCTGCCGGCAGCCGCCGGGCAGGGCGCCGAAACGGTCGATTGCCAGGGCCGCTGGATCACCCCCGGCCTGATCGATTGCCACACCCACCTTGTCTATGCAGGCAACCGCGCCAACGAATTCGAGATGCGCTTGGCCGGCGCCACGTATGAGGAGGTGGCGAGGGCAGGGGGTGGCATTGTCTCCTCGGTCAAGTCGCTGCGCGCCGCGAGCGAAGACGAGCTCGTCTCCCAGACGCTGCCCCGCCTCGACGCGCTGATGGCCGAGGGCGTGACGACCGTCGAGGTCAAGTCCGGCTACGGCCTCGATGCCGACAATGAAAAAAAGTCGCTGCGCGCTGCCCGCCGTCTGGCCAGTGAGCGTCCAATTACGATCCTTACGACCTGTCTCGCCGCCCATGCGCTGCCGCCCGAAGCCAGGGGCGACAAGGACGCTTTCATCGATCTCGTCGCCGGCACGATCCTCCCGGCGGTCGCCGCCGAAAAGCTCGCGGACGCCGTCGACGGTTTTTGCGAGGGCATTGCCTTCTCACCGGAACAGATCGCGCGCGTCTTCGATAAGGCGAAAGCGCTCGGCCTGCCGGTGAAGCTTCACGCCGACCAACTCTCCAACCTGCATGGCGCGGCGCTTGCCGCGCGCTGTGGCGCGCTGTCGGCTGATCACCTGGAATACACCGATGAGGAGGGCGCCGCGGCGATGGCCGGGTCCGGCACCGTCGCGACCATCCTGCCCGGCGCCTACTATTTCATCCGCGAGACCAAGAGGCCGCCGGTCGAGCTGTTCCGCCGGCAGGGCGTGAAGATGGCGGTCGCCACCGACTCCAATCCCGGTACCTCGCCGCTCACCTCGCTGCTGCTCACCATGAACATGGCCGCGACGCTCTTTGGCCTGACCGTCGACGAATGCCTCGCCGGCGTCACCCGCGAGGCCGCGCGTGCGCTGGGGCTTCTCGACAGGATCGGCACGCTGGAAGCCGGCAAATCGGCCGACCTTGCCGTCTGGAATATCGAGCGTCCGGCCGAACTTGTCTACCGCATGGGCTTCAACCCGCTCCATGCCCGCATCTGGAGAGGACAATGACCGAACTGATCCTGAAGCCCGGCAGCGCGACGCTTGCCGACTGGCGCGCCATCTATCGCGGCGCCGTGCCGAAGCTCGACGATGCCTGCCAGCCGAAGATCAAGGCCAGCGCCGAAGCCGTTGCCCGCATCATCGCCAAAGGCGAGCCGGTCTACGGCATCAACACCGGCTTCGGTAAGCTCGCCAGCGTTCGCATTCCGGCAAACGATCTTGAAACGCTGCAACGCAACATCGTGCTTTCCCACGCCGCGGGCGTCGGCGAACCGATGCCGGCCCCCGTGGTGCGGCTGATGATGGCGTTGAAGCTGGCGAGCCTCGCCCAGGGCGCTTCCGGCGTGCGCGCCGAGACCATCGACCTGCTCCAGGGGATGCTCGCCAACGACGTCATTCCGGTGGTGCCGGCGCAAGGTTCGGTCGGCGCCTCGGGCGACCTCGCGCCGCTCGCGCATATGACGGCGGTCATGATCGGCGTCGGTGAATGTTTTACCCCGCATGGTCGCTTCCCGGCCAAGGTCGCCTTCGTCTCGCATGGGCTGGAACCGGTCACGCTCGTTGCCAAGGAGGGCCTGGCGCTGCTCAACGGCACCCAGTTCTCGACCGCCTTCGCGCTCGCCGGCCTGTTCGAAGCCGAGACGCTCTACCAGTCGGCGCTGGTCGCCGGCGCCCTGTCGACCGATGCTGCCCGCGGCTCCGACGCGCCTTTCGACCCGCGCATTCATCTGTTGCGCAAGCATCGCGGCCAGATCGAGACCGCGGACGCGTTGCGCAATCTGATGGCCGGCAGCGCCATTCGTGAATCGCACCGCGTTGGCGACGAGCGCGTGCAGGATCCATACTGCCTGCGCTGCCAGCCGCAGGTGATGGGCGCCGCGCTCGACGTCCTGCGCAAGGCGGCCGACACGCTCGAGACCGAAGCCAACGGCGTCACCGACAACCCGCTGATCTTCGCCGAGGACGACACCGCGCTCTCGGGCGGCAATTTTCACGCCGAGCCGGTGGCCTTTGCCGCCGACATGATCGCGCTTGCGGTCTGCGAGATCGGCTCGCTGTCGGAGCGGCGCATCGCCATGCTGGTCGATCCGGCGCTCTCCGGCATGCCAGCATTTCTGACGCCGAAGCCTGGCCTCAATTCCGGTTTCATGATCCCCCAGGTGACGGCGGCGGCGCTCGTTTCGGAAAACAAGCAGAAGGCTTATCCGGCGAGCGTCGATTCCATCCCGACCTCGGCCAACCAGGAAGACCATGTCTCGATGGCTGGTCACGGCGCGCGCCGGCTGCTCGGCATGATCGAGAATGCAACGGCCGTCATCGGCATCGAGCTGTTGGCAGCCGCGCAAGGCTGCGATTTCCATGCCCCGCTCGCTTCGAGCGAAGCGCTGGAAACGGTGCGCAAGCTGGTCCGAGCCGAGGTGCCGCATCTCGACAACGACCGGCATTTCCACCCCGACATGGAAAAGGCGATCGCCCTGGTCCGCAGCGGCGCCGCGGTTAAGGCGGCGGGTGCGGTGGCGCTGCCGGGGATTGCGTCATGAGATTGAATGCTCTGATAGGTCGCGATTCTTCACGCCCCCCTCCGTCCTGCCGGACATCTCCCCCACAAGGGGGGAGATTGGCAACTTTGGCGCCCCGCTCCTTCTTGCAACGTGGACGATTGGCGAAAGCCGGCGTGATATCTGATCTCCCCCCTCGTGGGGGAGATGTCCGGCAGGACAGAGGGGGGCGCCGTAGAGCTCCAACCCTTGGAGCGCTCCAATGACCACGCCCTGGCTCACCATCACACGCGGTACGGCGCCGCTGCTGGTCTCGATCCCGCACACCGGCATAGATCTTGCGGGCCTCGACAGCCGGCTGGTCTCGACCTGGCTCGGCCGCCGCGACTGCGACTGGTGGATCGACAAGCTGTACGACTTCGCGAACGATCTTGGCGCCACAGTCGTCCACACCGCCATCTCGCGCACCGTCATCGACGTCAACCGCGATCCTTCCGGCGTCTCGCTCTATCCTGGGCAGGCGACGACCACCCTATGCCCCACCGACACGTTTGATGGTGATCCGCTCTACCGCATGGGCGAGGAGCCGACGCCGTCCGAGATCGACGGGCGCCGCGAGACTTACTTCGCGCCTTACCATGCCGCCCTGCAGGCCGAGATCGACCGTCTGCGCGGCATGCACGACAAGATCGTGCTCTATGACTGCCATTCGATTCGCTCGGTGCTGCCGCGCCTGTTCGAAGGCACGTTGCCGGTGTTCAATCTCGGCACCAATGACGGCAAGAGCACCGAACCATCGCTGCAGGAAAAGGTAGCCGCCATCCTCGCGGCGAGCAGCCAGTCCTGGGTAGTCAATGGGCGCTTCAAGGGCGGCTGGATCACCAGAAGTTTCGGCCGGCCGCAGAGCGGCGTCCATGCGCTGCAGATGGAGCTCTCGAACCGCGGCTATATGCGCGAGCCGTCGGAAAAGGGCGCGCCAGACAACTGGCCGGTGCCTTACGACCCAACCTACGCGGCGCCGATCCGCGCCACGCTGAAAACCATTCTCGAAACCGCGATTGCCTGGGCCGCGCGCTGACGCTCCCGCCGCACCTGATCGAAAGGGAACTGCCGACATGACCGACCCTCGCCACAACATCCGTGAAGTCCGCGCGCCGCGCGGCGATAAGCTCAACGCCCGCTATTGGACGACCGAGGCGCCGCTGCGCATGCTGATGAACAATCTCGATCCGGAGGTCGCCGAGAACCCGAACGAGCTCGTGGTCTATGGCGGCATCGGCCGGGCGGCGCGCACCTGGAACGATTTCGACCGCATCGCCGCGTCACTGAAGACGCTCGGCGAGGACGAGACGCTCTTGGTGCAGTCGGGCAAGCCGGTCGGCGTCTTCCGCACCCACAAGGACGCGCCGCGCGTCTTGATCGCCAATTCCAACATCGTGCCGCACTGGGCGACCTGGGAAAAATTCAACGACCTCGATAGGAAGGGCCTGATGATGTACGGCCAGATGACGGCCGGTTCCTGGATCTATATCGGCACGCAAGGCATCGTTCAGGGCACCTACGAGACCTTCGTCGAGGCCGGCCGCCAGCACTATGGCGGCAATCTCAAGGGCAAGTGGATCCTGACCGCCGGCCTCGGCGGCATGGGCGGCGCCCAGCCTCTGGCCGCTGTCATGGCCGGCGCCTCCTGCCTCGCCATCGAATGCAATCCGGACTCGATCGACTTCCGCTTGCGCACTCGCTACGTCGACGAGAAGGCCGAAACGCTCGACGAGGCGATGGAAATGATCGAGCGCTGGACCAAGGCCGGCGAGGCGAAGTCCGTCGGCCTGCTCGGCAATGCCGCCGAGATTGTCCCGGAAATGTTCAGGCGGGGCATCCGCCCCGATATCCTCACCGACCAGACCTCGGCGCATGACCCGATCAACGGCTATCTGCCCAAGGGCTGGACCATGGCCGAATGGCGCGAGAAGCGCGTCAGCGATCCGAAGGCAGTGGAGAAGGCGGCGCGCGCGTCGATGCGCGAGCACGTCGAGGCGATGGTGGCGTTCTGGAACGCCGGCGTGCCGACCCTCGACTACGGCAACAACATCCGCCAGGTCGCCAAGGACGAGGGTTTCGAAAATGCCTTCGCCTTCCCCGGCTTCGTGCCGGCTTACATCCGTCCGCTGTTCTGCCGCGGCATCGGCCCGTTTCGCTGGGCTGCGCTCTCGGGCGATCCGGAAGATATCTACAAGACCGACGCCAAGGTGCGCGAACTCACCCCCGGCAACACGCATCTGCACAATTGGCTCGACATGGCGCGCGAGCGCATCTCCTTCCAGGGCCTGCCGGCGCGCATCTGCTGGGTCGGGCTTGGCGACCGCCATCGATTGGGGCTCGCCTTCAACGAAATGGTGGCCAAGGGCGAGCTCAAGGCGCCGGTCGTCATTGGCCGCGACCATCTCGATTCCGGCTCGGTCGCCTCGCCGAACCGCGAGACTGAGGCGATGAAGGATGGCTCCGACGCCATTTCCGACTGGCCGCTGCTCAACGCGCTGCTCAACACCGCGTCCGGTGCCACCTGGGTCTCGCTGCATCACGGCGGCGGCGTCGGCATGGGCTTCTCGCAGCATGCCGGCATGGTGATCGTCGCCGACGGAACGCCTGACGCGGCCAGGCGCCTGGAGCGCGTGCTGTGGAACGACCCGGCGACCGGCGTCATGCGTCACGCCGATGCCGGTTACGACATCGCCATCGAGTGCGCGAAGGAGCACCAGCTCAACCTGCCGGGCATACTGGGTTGAGGCGATGCGCATCCTTCGTGCCGCCGGCTATCGCGTTATGCCGTGGAAGAACGGCGGCGGCACGACCACCGAGATCGCCGTCTCGCCTGATGGCGCCGGTCTCGAGGATTTCGACTGGCGCATCTCCATGGCGCGCGTCGAGACCAGCGGGCCATTCTCCAGCTTCGCCGGCATCGACCGCACGCTGTCGGTGCTGGAAGGCGACGGCATTATGCTCGACATCGCCGCTCGACCGCCGGCGCGGCTGACGCCAGCCTCGGCGCCGCTTCCTTTTCCCGGCGACGTGCCGACCCGCGCCACGTTGATGGGCGGCCCGATCACCGATCTCAACGTCATGAGCCGCCGCGGCTGCATCAGCCATACGGTCGAGCGCTTGCCTGTTTCGGGTGAAGTCGAGATAAGGTCGACCGACGGCACGACGATTATCTTGCCGGTTGGCGGTGGCGTCACAGTCCTCACGGACACCGCTGCCAGCCTCAGACCGCTTGATGCGCTCGTCCTCGATCAGCAGAGCCAGAAACTGCGCCTCCAGCCTGAAGGGCATGAGCTGATTTTTGTGATCCGCCTGCGCGTCACCGCCGCCAATGGTTAACGGCTGTTGCCAAACATGATCGCGGCGCGGGCGAAATATCGCCTGGCCCCTTGCATGTATCACGAAAAAGCCTGAATCCTTTCCCTGATCGGACCCGGGGCGGGAAGCGAGGGGCGTTCGCCCTTGAGTTGTCGAAAGGGGACGCCCCTGTCATGGAGCGCAAACAAACTTTCGGCCGAACCTGCCATGCAACAGATTGCATTTGAACCGGTTTTAGGGCCATTGCCGTGGCGGTGACGCCGCATCGCGCCCCGCCTTACGGAATAATCAATGAACATCCAGACGAATCCCGCCAAGATCGAACAAACTAGTGCCGGCTTCCCGACCGTCACGGAAGCGCCGATACGCTCCAATTTCCTGCCGGAAGACCGGCTGCGCGCGCTGGGCGCAGCACTCGCCAAGGGCGATGTCAGGGACCTGTTCGGGCTTTCGCCGTTCGAATTCCAGGCCCGCATCCGCGACAGCGCCAAGAAGATTCTCGAAGTCTACCGTTCGACCAACGCCGCCCAGGCCAAGGGCGAGACGATCACGCCCGCGGCGCAATGGCTGCTCGACAACAACTACCTGGTCGAAGAGACCATATTTCAGGTCAAGCGCGATCTGCCGCGCCGTTTCTACCGCCAGTTGCCGACGCTCAAGCTTGCGGGCGGCACGGCGTTGCCGCGCGCCTTCGTCGTCGCCTGGAGCTATGTCGAGCATTCCGACAGCGCCGTCTCGGCGACCATGTTCAAGGCCATCGTCGAGGGCTTTCAATCGGTCGAGCCGCTGAAGATCGGCGAGCTCTGGGCGCTGCCGTCGCTGCTGCGGTTCGTGCTGATCGAAAACCTCCGACGCATCGCAGTGCGCGTCAACCGTACCAGAGAGATGCGCCAGATCGCCAACGAGGTCGCCGACCGGGTGTTGGCGACCGACGACAATGCCGACCGGACCAGGATCCTGTCGAGCTACGCCGCGCATGCGCAGGATACCACTTTCGCCACCCAGCTCCTTTATCGCCTGCGTGACGGTTCGCAGAACGCCGGCCGCGCGCTGGAATGGCTGGAGGGCGAGCTCGAGAAGACCGGCTCCGACGCCGAGGAGATCATCATCTCCGAGCATCAGACGCTGTCCAGCGGCAACGTCACCACCGGCAACATCATCCGCGGCCTGCGCCTCATCAACGACGTCGACTGGACGGTCTGGTTCGAGGGCGTCAGCCGCATCGACACGCTGCTGCGCGAGAAGACCGATTTCGCCGCGCTCGATTTCTTCTCGCGCGATCAGTATCGCACCGCGATCGAGCAGCTTGCGCGCCGCTCCGACCTTTCCGAATTCCGCGTCGCCGAAACGGCGATCGAGCTTGCAGGCCACATGCCTGGGGTCACCGATGCGTCCGGCGTGCCGGAAACTGCCGACCCCTCCGTGCATACCGATGTCGGCTTCTTCCTGGTCGGACCGCGTCGGCCGGAGCTGGAACAGGCGATCGGCTACCGGGCTCCCTTCTATGTGACTTTCAAGCGCGCCTTTGCCGCCACCGGCTGGCTCGGCATCGTCGTGCCGGTCTTCCTGCTGACGGTGCTCCTGCTTGTGCTGTCCGGCAACGCGCTTGCCAATCTCGGCCTCTCGGCGGGGGCGATCACGCTGATGCTGGCTTTGTTCGCGGTGCCGGCGAGCGAAGGCGCGTTGGCCTTCTTCAACACCGTCGTGGCGCTCTTCCTCAAGCCGACGCGGCTAGTCGGCTATGACTACAAGCACGGCATCCCCACCTCAGCGCGCACGCTGGTCGTCGTGCCTTCGCTCATCGGGTCGCGCGACGACGTCGAGGAAAACATCCGCAACATCGAGGTGCATCATCTCGCCAACACGGCAGAAGAGATCCATTTCGCGCTTTTGTCCGACTGGCCGGATTCCAAAACCGAAATCGACGCAGCCGACATCGAGATCCTGCAATATGCCCGCGACGAGATCGCCAGGCTGAACGCCCGCTACCCGTCGGAAGGTGCTCCGCGCTTCTATCTTCTGCATCGCCGCCGGCTCTACAATCAGGCCCAGGGCTGCTGGATGGGCTGGGAACGCAAGCGCGGCAAGCTGCACGAGCTCAACCTTCTGCTGCGCGGCGACAGCGATACCACCTTCCTGCCGCTCGATGTGCCGCTGCCGGACAAAGTCACCTATGTGATGACGCTCGACGCCGATACGCGCACCACCCGCGACGCCGTCTCGAGCCTTGTCGGCAAGCTCGCGCATCCGCTCAACCGTCCGCATTTCGATCCGGCAAAGCGCGTCGTCACAGCCGGCTACACCATCCTGCAGCCGCGCATCACCGCCTCGCTCACCAGCGGCGACGATGCCTCCTTCTTCCAGCGCGTCTTCTCGGCCAATCGCGGTCTCGACCCGTACGTCTTTGCCGTGTCCGACGTCTATCAGGACGTCTTCGGCGACGGAACTTTCACCGGCAAGGGCCTCTACCATATCGACGCCTTCGAAACGGCGCTGAAGGGCCGCATCGAGGAAAACACCATCCTCAGCCACGATTTGCTCGAAGGCGCCCTGGCGCGCGCCGCGCTCGTCACCGATGTCGAGTTGGTCGAGGACTATCCGACCCGCTACTCGGTCGACGCCTCACGCCACCACCGCTGGGCGCGCGGCGACTGGCAATTGCTCGGCTTCATGTTCGATCCGCGCTCTGGCGTTCCGGCACTGTCGCGCTGGAAGATGGTCGATAACCTCCGCCGCTCGGTGACCCCGATCTTCTGGGTGATGGCCTGTATCGCCGGCTGGACGCTGCTGCCGTTCACGCAGGCCGCGCAGTGGCAGGCGCTGATGATCCTCAGCCTGTTCATGGCCCCGACTTTCGACATCGTCAACGGCATCCTGCCGAAGAGCGGCGACCAGACGCCGCGCGGCCATTTCTCGGCGCTGGCGCGCGACACTGTGTTCGGCACCGCGCTGGTGGCGCTGAAGGTGCTTTTGATGGCGCACCTCGCCTGGATGATGGGCGATGCCATCGTCCGCACTCTTTACCGGCTCTTCGTCAGCCGCCAGAACCTTCTGGAGTGGCGCACCGCCTCGCAGGCGCACAAGACCGGCGGCAGCGATCTCGGCGCTTATTACAGCATGATGTATGGCGCCGTGATCATCGGCGTTGTCGGCCTTGCCGTTCCGGTGCTGGCCGATTCCACCGGCGCGTTCGTCGCCTTCTTCTTCGCGATTTTCTGGATCGGCTCGCCAGCCGTCGCCTGCTGGATCAGCCGCTCGGCCGAGACCGAGGACAGGCTGCGCATTTCCGCCGCCGACATCCATGCGCTGCGCACCGTGGCGCGTCGCACCTGGCATTATTTCGAGACCTTCGTGACGGCCGAGCATCACCATCTGCCGCCCGACAATTTCCAGGAAAGCCCGGCGCCGGTGGTGGCGCCGCGTACCTCGCCGACCAACATCGGCGTCTACCTGCTCTCGGTGGTGTCGGCGCGCGACTTCGGCTGGATCAGCCTGTCGGATGCCATCACCCGCATCGACGCCACGATGACGACCATCGAGAACATGCCGCGCGATCGCGGGCATCTCTACAATTGGTACGACACGACGACGCTGAAGCCGCTTTATCCGCTCTATATCTCGGCGGTCGACAGCGGCAATCTCGCCGGCCATCTGGTCGCCGTGGCTGCGGCCTGTGCCGAATGGGCCGAGGCGCCTTCCGTCCACCTGCAGGGCGATTTCGAGGGCATCCTCGATACCGTCACCATCCTCGACGAGAGCCTGGAGGAACTGCCCGACGACCGCCGCCAACTGCGGCCGCTGCGCCAGCGTCTTGCCGACCGCCTCGACGGCATGCGCCGGGCAGTGATGACCATCAAGGCGCAGCCCGAGATGGCCTCGATCCGCACGATCAATCTCGCGGTGCTGGCCGGCGAGATCCGCAAGCTTGCGACCGCCATTCACGTCGAGGCGGCGTCGCCCAAGAGCGACGTCATCGCCGACTGGGCGGCCAGGCTGGAGGCGACCTGCGAGGCGCATGTGCACGATTCGCACAATGACGAAAGCGCGGTCTCGGCGCTCCGCACCAAGCTGCTCGCGCTGCGCGGGCGCTGCCGCCGCTACGCCTTCGAGATGGATTTCTCCTTCCTGATGCGGCAGGAGCGCAAGCTCCTGTCGATCGGCTATCGCGTCGAGGAGCACCAGCTCGACGAGAGCTGCTACGACTTGCTCGCCTCCGAGGCGCGGCTGACCAGCCTGTTCGGCATCGCCAAGGGCGACTTGCCGACCGAGCACTGGTTCCGGCTCGGCAGGCCGATTGTCGAGATCGGTTTCAAGGGCGCGCTGATGTCCTGGTCGGGCTCGATGTTCGAGTACCTGATGCCGCCGCTGGTGATGAAGGAGCCGCAGGGCTCGATCCTCAACCAGACCAGCAAGCTCATCATCAAGCGCCAGATCCAGTATGCGCGCTCGAAGAACGTGCCCTGGGGCATCTCGGAAGCGGCCTACAATGCCCGCGACCGCGAGCTCACCTACCAGTACACCAACTTCGGCGTGCCCGGCCTCGGCCTGAAGCGTGGTCTCGGCCAGAACACCGTGATCGCGCCTTACGCCACTATCCTGGCGGCGCAGTTCAATCCGCGTGAGGCGGTGCAGAACCTGATGCGGCTGCGCGCGATCGGCGCGCTCGGCCGGCACGGCTTTTACGATGCGGTCGATTTCACGCCGCAGCGCGTGCCGGAAGGTACCGACCACGCGGTCGTCCAGAACTACATGGCCCACCATTCGGGCATGTCGATCGCCGCCGTGGCGGACGCCATCTTCGAGGGTCGGCTGCGCGAACGCTTCCACAGCGATCCGGTGATAGAATCGGCCGAACTCCTCTTGCAGGAGAAGGCGCCGCGCGACATCCCGACCGCTACCGTCAGGACCGAGGCCGACGAGCGCTCCAAGGACGAGACCGAGACCGAGAGCCCGGACAGCCGCATCATCCTTGACCCGATCAAGGCGCTGCGCGCGACCAACGTCATGTCGAATGGCCGTTACTCGGTCATGGTCACCGCCACCGGCTCCGGCTACAGCCGCTTCGGCGAGCTTGCCGTCACCCGTTGGCAGCCGGACCCGAGCGAAGACCGCCTCGGCTCCTATATCTTCTTGCGCGACACCGCCACCGGCGACTGGTGGTCGGCCACCGCCGAGCCGAAGCGCGCCGAGGGCGAGCGCGTGCAGACGCTGTTTGCCGACGACAAGGCAAGCTTCACCAAATCGATCGGCTCGCTGCGTTCGGAGGTCGAGTGCATCGTCATTTCCGAAGGCAATGGCGAAGGCCGGCGCGTCACGCTTTACAATGACGGCCCCACCGACCGGCACATCGAGGTGACGTCCTTTGCCGAGCTGGTGCTGGGCAACGAAGCCTCCGACAACGCCCATCCGGCCTTCTCGAAGATGTTCGTCGAGACCGAGATCTCCGCTAACAACGGCGCGATCTTCGCCACCAGGCGCAAGCGCGAAAAGAACGAGCCCGACCTAACCGTGGTGCATTTCGTAACCGATCCGTCGGGTCCCTCGCGCGACGCCGAGGCCGAAACCGATCGCCGCGCCTTCATCGGCCGCGGCCGCACCATCGCCGACGCTGCCGCCTTCGATCCCGGCGCCCGGCTCTCCGGCAGCCACGGCTTCACGCTCGACCCGGTCGCGGCACTTCGCCGCCAGGTGCGCGTGCCGGCCAACAAGAAGATCTCGCTGACCTTCTGGACCGTCGTCGGCGCCAACCGGGGCGAGCTCGACGAGGCGATCGGCCGCCTCGACCATCAGGAGAGCTTCGCCCGCCAGGCGATGCTCGCCTGGACGCGCAGCCAGGTGCAGACGCGCCATCTCGGCCTCAGCCTGACCGATGCCGCCAATGTGCAGAAGCTGGCGCGTTACCTGATCTATCCCGATCCGTTCCTGCGTCTGCCCGCCGACTCCATCGCCTCGGGCCTCGGCCGCCAATCGAGCCTCTGGCCGACCAGCATCTCCGGCGATTTTCCCATCTTCCTGGTGCGCATCGGCGACGTCGCCGATCTCGAGATCGTCGCCCAGGCGCTGCGCTTCCAGGAATATATGCGCGCCCGCGGCATGATGATCGACTTCGTCGTCGTCAACGAGCAGGCATCCTCCTACGTGCAGGACCTGCAGCGCGCCGTGGAGACGCTGTGCGAGAACAGCCGCCTGCGTGGTCGCGAGCTTGGCCCGCGTCAGCACATCTTCGCCGTGCGCCGCGACCTGATGGACGAGCCGACCTACAAGACCCTGCTGTCGGTCGCGCGTGTCGCGCTCCACACCCGCAACGGCACCATCTTCGACCAGCTCGAGCGGGCCGAGACGGCGGCATTGCAGGCCCGCGACGCGTTGCAGCAGGCGGAAGGCGTTCCGGCTCGCCAGCCGTCGCTGCCTTTGCCGGAGCCGACGCGGGCAAGCGAGGGGGGAGCCGATATTGCCGCCGACGGCACCGGCCTCGGCCTCTGGAACGGCTTTGGCGGCTTCGATGGCGACGGTCGCCACTATGTGACGCGGCTGACCGGCCGTCGTGTGACGCCGCAGCCCTGGATCAATGTCATCTCCAACGCTTCCTTCGGCTTCCACGTCTCGGCCGAGGGCGCCGGCTTCACCTGGAGCCGGAACAGCCGCGACTACCAGCTGACGCCGTGGTCGAACGACCCGGTGTCGAACCGGCCGGGCGAGGGCTTCTATATCTACGACCAGTTGAGCGGCAAGGCGTTCTCGCCGATGGCCGCGGTGGTGCGCGATCCCTCGATGACCTACGAGACCTGGCACGGGCAGGGGTTCTCGACCTTCCGCTCGAAGCGCGGGCCGCTGTCGATGGATCTGACGCAGGTCGTCGACCCGGTGGATCCGGTGAAGATCACCCGGCTGCGCATCCAGAATGCCGGCCCCGCGCCGGCAAGGCTGCGCGTCTATGCCTATGCCGAGTGGGTGCTCGGCGGCCATCGCTCGCGCACGGCGGCAACCATCGTGCCGACCAGGGACGCCGCGACGGGCGCCATGCTGGCGCAGAACCCCTACGGGCTCGACTTCGGCGAGCGGGTGGCTTTCCTCGCCGCGACGGCGCCTGTTCATTCGGTGACCGCCGACCGCGGCGAGTTCGTCGGCAGGCACGGCACGACCGAATATCCGCAGGCCGTGCTTGGCGGAGTTGCTTTGTCCGGCCGCGTCGAGGCAGGCGACGATCCGTGCGCGGTGATCGCCAGCGACATCGACATCCCGGCCGGCGGCGACGTGACGCTGTTCTGGCTGCTTGGCGACGCCGCCACGGCCGCCGAGGCGAGCGCCCTGGTCCAGACCCACAGGGACAAGGATTTCGACCGGCGTCTGGCCGACAATGAGCGCGTCTGGCGCGGCTTCCTCGACACCATTCAGGTCGAAACGCCGGACAAGGCGCTCAACGCCATGGTCAACCACTGGCTGCCCTACCAGAGCCTGGCCTGCCGCATCCGCGCGCGGTCGGCCTTCTACCAGGCGAGCGGCGCCTTCGGCTTCCGCGACCAGTTGCAGGATACTCTGGCCTTGCTGGCGCATGATCCGAAGCTGGCGCGCGACCAGATTCTCAACGCCGCCCGCCGGCAGTTCCAGGAGGGCGACGTGCAGCACTGGTGGCTGCCCCGCACCGATGCCGGCGTGCGCACCATGATCTCGGACGATGTCGTGTGGCTGGCGCACGCGACGGCCCGCTACATCGAGGTGACGGGCGATGCCGCCATCCTCAAGGAGCAGATACCGTTCATCGACGGGCAGGAGCTTGGCGAGGGCGAGCACGACGCCTTCTTCACGCCCGAGATCACCAAGACCACAGCCTCGCTTTACGAGCACTGCGCGCGGGCGCTCGATCTGGCGATCAAGCGCAGCAGCCCGGCCGGCCTGCCGCTGATCCTCGGCGGCGACTGGAACGACGGCATGAACCGTGTCGGCGAGGGCGGCAAGGGCGAAAGCGTCTGGCTAGGCTGGTTCCTGCTGAAGACGCTGGGTGACTTCGCCCCCATCGCCAAGGGACAGAGCGATGGCAAGCGGGCGCAGGCCTGGACGAAGCACGCGGACCTGCTGAAGCGGGCGCTGGAGAGCACGGCCTGGGACGGCCAGTGGTACCGGCGCGGCAGCTTCGACGACGGCAGCCCGCTCGGCTCCCGCAATTCGGACGAGTGCAAGATCGACTCCATCGCCCAGTCCTGGAGCGTGCTGTCGGGCGAGGGGGATCCTGCCCGCTCGACCACGGCCATGGAGCAGGCGACGAAGATGCTCGTCGACGACAAGCACAAGATCGTCAAGCTGTTCACGCCGCCCTTCTCGAACAGCGACAAGGATCCCGGCTATATCAAGAGCTACCCGCCGGGCGTGCGCGAGAACGGCGGCCAGTACACCCATGCCGCCACCTGGTTCGTCATCGCGCTGGCCGAGATGGGACGCACCGACGAGGCTTATCGCTGCTTCTCGATGCTGAACCCGGTCAACCACGCCTCGGACGAGGCGGCGGCCGAGCATTACCGCGTCGAGCCTTACGTCGTGGCGGCGGACATCTACGCCGGCGAAGGAAAAGGCGGCCGCGGCGGCTGGACCTGGTACACGGGGTCGGCCGGCTGGCTCTACCGGGCCGCGGTGGAAGGAATCCTCGGCATCGAGCGGCGCGGCAAGCAGATCACGTTTAGGCCGAAGCTGCCCGGCCATTGGGACGGCTACGCCGCCACACTCAAGATGTTCGGCGGCGAAATCAAGGTTCGCGTCATCCGCGACAAAAAGACCAAGTCGATCGCGCTTGAAGTCAATGGTTCGAAGACCAAATCATGGTCTTTCGAACCGAAGGCCGGCGAGATGACCGACGTCGTCGTCAAGATACCTGCGTAGGATCAACGACTTGCCTTGCAGGCCGCGCATCTCTCGGGATGCGCGGCCGAGCTTGGCGTTTTACTTTGGCCAATGAGCCGGGCAGCGTGCGCCCACGCTGCTTCAGGCACGGCTAAGCAAGCGCCAAGTGATTAAAAATGTGGCAGCGCTGGGCAGGTGCCATTGTTTTGCCGCAAGGCTGACATTTCACCTTTTATCTCAAACCGTTAGGTGATCACGTCAGATTTCGCACCGTCGTCATCTTTTGTTCGCTAAATGGGAACGGAAGGGATAGACGACGCATTGTTTCGCGACACATTAACCGGTACGTGTCAAAAAATGGTGCGGCGCACAATACCGACATTGAGCACGGACAAGAGTTTGGCGGAGTAGCTGAAGTGTCACTTCTGCAGATCTACTTTAGAGCGCTGAGTTATCTGGCTGCGGACAAGAAGCGCGTCGCGCTGATCTGCGGCGCCAACGTCGCGCTTGCCGCGATCGCTATTCTCGAGCCGATCCTTTTGGGCCGGGTGATCGGCGCCATTTCCGAAAAAGGTCCGGTGTTTTCGACGCTCGCCGTCTGGGCTGCTCTCGGTGTCTTCAATGTCATAGCTTTCGTGCTGGTGTCGCGCGGCGCCGACCGCTTCGCCCATGCCCGGCGTTCGGAAGTGCTGTGCCAGTCCTTCGAGCGCGTCATCACCATGCCGCTCGCCTGGCACCACCAGCGCGGCACGTCCAATTCGCTGCACACGCTGCTGCGCGCCGTCGAGACCCTGTTCAGCCTGTGGCTCGAATTCATGCGCGTGCATCTCTCGACGGCCATTGCGCTGGTGCTGCTGGTGCCGACCGCGCTTTCCATGGACATCCGCATGTCCATCGTGCTGCTTGGCCTCGGCGTGCTCTACGTCGGAATCGGCCGTATCGTCATGCGCCGTACCAAGTCGGGGCAGACCGCCGTCGAGCGCCACTACCACACCGTCTTCGCCCATGTGACCGACAGCGTCAGCAACGTCGCCGTGCTGCAGAGCTATAACCGCATCGGCCATGAGACCGCGACGCTGAAGCGCTACGTCAAGGACCTGCTCGACGCGCAGAACCCGGTGCTCGACTGGTGGGCCATCGCCAATGCGCTGAACCGCCTGTCGTCGACCATCTCGATGATGATCGTGCTCTCGATTGGGGCTTATCTCGTCACCCGTGGCCAGCTCCGTGTCGGAGACGTCGTCGCCTTCACCGGCTTTGCCGGAATGCTGATTGCCCGTCTCGACCAGATGTCGGCCTTCACGACGCAGATTTCCGAGGCGCGCGCCAAGCTCGAGGATTTCTATCGCCTCGAGGACTCGGCCGCCGAAACCGCCGAGCCGGACGGCCTGCGCGAGTTGACCAACGTCACCGGCCGTGTGCGCTTCGAGGACGTCAGCTTCGAGTTCGCGAATTCGGGCCATGGTATCGAGAATGTCTCCTTCGAGGTGCCGGCCGGCAAGACCGTCGCCATCGTCGGCCCGACCGGCGCCGGCAAGACGACGCTCATCAACCTGCTGCAGCGCGTCTTCACGCCGTCCAGCGGCCGCATCCTGATCGACGGCATCGACACCCGCACGGTGACCCGCAAGTCGTTGCGCCACTCGATCGCCACCGTCTTCCAGGACGCCGGCCTGCTCAACCGCTCGATTGAGGATAACATCCGGGTCGGCCGCGCCGATGCGAGCAATGACGAGGTGCACGCCGCCGCCAATGCCGCCGCCGCACAGGACTTCATCCTGGCCAAGAGCAGCGGCTACGATACCGTCGTCGGCGAGCGCGGCGGCCAGCTCTCGGGCGGCGAGCGCCAGCGCATCGCCATCGCCCGCGCCGTGCTGAAGGATGCGCCGATCCTGGTGCTCGACGAGGCGACCAGCGCCCTCGACGTCGAGACCGAGGACCGAGTCAAGGAAGCGATCGACGAACTGCGCCGCAACCGCACGACCTTCATCATCGCCCACCGCCTGACCACCGTGCGCGACGCCGACTTGGTCGTCTTCATGGACAAGGGCAAGGTGGTCGAATACGGCGGCTTCACCGAGCTGTCGCTGCGCAACGGCCGCTTCGCAGCCCTGCTGCGCGCCGGCGGCCTGCTCAACGACGAGGAGGTCCGTCGCCTCAGCCGTCCGGTGACGGAAGCGGCGTAAGCTTTCTTCCCTGTGGGACAAGGTGTCGCCGCAGGCGACAGATGAACTGTCCAGGAAGACCAGCGTCTCACTCCGTCGCGCACCCTATCCGTCTCGGCGCTCGCGCGCCGATCCACCTTCTCTCACAAGGGGAGAAGGAGAGAGTGCGACAACCGTCCGATTGCCCCTGATGCATCGCCGGTCTATTTAGATCGGCATGAGCGACACCACCTCACGCCTCGCCGGCTGGATCGATCTCGCCAACCCGACGCGCTTCGTCGGGCTGGCCGACAAGGTTATTCCGTGGCTCGCGGCGACCGCGGCGATACTGCTCGGCGTCGGCCTCTATATGAGCTTCACCGCGCCGGAGGATTTCCAGCAGGGCATCACGGTGCGCATCATGTACATCCACGTGCCTTTCGCCTGGCTTGCGATGATGTGCTACACCATCATGGCGATCTCGGCGCTCGGCACGCTGGTCTGGCGCCATCCGCTGGCTGACGTGGCGCTGAAGGCGGCGGCTCCGATCGGCGCCACCTTCACCGCGCTCGCGCTGATCACCGGCTCCATCTGGGGCAAGCCGATGTGGGGCACCTGGTGGGTGTGGGACGCTCGGCTGACCTCGGTCTTCGTGCTTTTCCTTATGTATCTTGGCATCATCGCGCTGACCCGCGCGCTGGACGACGCCGGCCGCGCCGCCTGGGCCGCCGCCATCATCACGCTGGTCGGCTTCATCAACATCCCGATCATCAAATTCTCGGTCGACTGGTGGAACACGCTGCACCAGCCGGCCTCGGTCTTCCGCCTCGGCGGCCCGACCATCGACCCTTCGATGCTGTGGCCGCTCGCCGTGATGGCGCTTGGCTTCACCGTGCTGTTCTTTGCGCTGCACCTGATGGCGATCCGCACGGAGATTTTCAGGCGCCGCGTGATCGCGATGCGCAGGGTTGCGGCTCGGCAGGCTGAGCGGCAGTAGATTTTCGGATCAATAGCGGTCTGTCGCGTTCCTTCTCGCCCCCCTCTGTCCTGCCGGACATCTCCCCCACAAGGATGGTGCGATTGCTTTCGGCAACTTTCAGCGTTTGGAGGAGGGCGCGACGCCCGAGCCGCCAATCTCCCCCCAAGTGGGGGAGATGTCCGGCAGGATAGAGGGGGACGGTTTCCCGCCAGCCTAGACGAACTTAAAACATCTGCGTGCGTCTCAGGATCCTCAAGCCATCTTCCCCCGCGCCGCCACCGGCAGCGTTTCCAGCACCTTGTCGCCATCGATCAGATGCACCTGGTCGAACAAATTCGTCACCACGCAGCAATGATCGGGAACCACGCGCACGCGCTCGCCAATGCGCAGGGCGGCGCCGTCTGAAAGCGTGACGTTGCCGTGCTCCTCGCTCAATCCAGTCACTCGCGCGCTGGGCACGCCGAGCAGCTCGCCGAAATCCGGCAGTCCTAGCGTATCGGAGGACAGAGCCTTGCTGCCGCTGTCGAGGATGGCGCGGGAGGGCGTCGGGTGGCTGACCACGGTGGCCAGCACCGTCAGCGCGCAATCGTCGAGCGTGCCGACGCCTTTGGCGACCTGGTAGCGGTCGAGATAGATGTAGGTGCCGGGCCGGTATTCGGTGACGACGCTGTCCTGGCCCGAGCGCCACATGTCCGGCGTGCCTCCGCTGGAGATGCGCCGGCATTCGAGCCCGGCCGCCGCAAGCGTCTCGCGCGCGTTCCGCAGCCACGCCTCGGCTTCGGCGGCGCGGCCCGCCGCCGGATAAGTCATCAGCCCGCCGAGGGTCAGGCCCTTGGCCTGGTCGATCACTTTCGCCAGTGCAACCGCTTCGGCCGGGCTCTGCACGCCGCAGCGGCCCATGCCGGTGTCGCATTCGACCAGCACCGGCAGCGGGTGGCCGGTATCGGTGAAGGTCGCGGCTAGCCCTGACAGCGTTTCGTGGCTGTCCGCCGTGACCGACAGCGTGACGCGGCCATGCAGTGCCTTCAGCCGCTCCAGCTTGGCGCGGCCGAGAATGTTGTAGGGCAGGAAAATGTCCTCAAGCCCGGCATCGGCCATCACCTCGGCCTCGCCGATCTTCTGGCAGGTGATGCCGACCGCGCCAGCCGCGACCTGCTTCTTCGCCCAGTAGGGCAGCTTGTGCGTCTTGATATGCGGGCGAAGCTTCAGCCCGTGGCGGTCGGCATGCGCCTGCGCCTTTGCGATGTTGGCTTCGGCGCGGGCCGCGTCGATCAGGATCGCCGGCGTGTCGAGATCGTCTATGCTTGCCATGAAGATCACCGTTCAAAAGCATGTCTCCCGAAAGTGGGAACCGGTTTCGGGAATGAAGACATGCGCAATCAAAAACCGGTTGGGGTTATGGGCTTGATCGGGCCGGATGTCACGAGGCCAGAGCCGTCGGTTTGCGTCGACAGCGGATCGGCATTGGGATATTCGGGTTGGCAGATTTCAGCAGGCAGCGGCCGGAAGGAAAAACGACCATGAAGCGCTCCAAAATCAACGACATCATCCGCGAAGCCGACGCCTTCATCCGCTCGTTCGGCTACATGATGCCGCCCTTCGCTTACTGGTCGCCGGAAGAGATGAAGGCGCACAAGGCGGACTCCTCGGCCATTTTCAGCTCGCGTCTCGGCTGGGACATCACCGACTACGGCCAGGAGAAATTCGATGAGCTTGGTCTCTTCCTTTTTACCGTCCGCAACGGCCGCTACGCGGACATGAAGCTCGGCATGGGCATGCTCTACGCCGAGAAGATCATGATCTCGCGCAAGGACCAGCTGTCGCCCATGCACCGCCACAACATCAAGGCCGAGGACATCATCAATCGCGGCGGCGGCAAGCTGGTGCTGGAACTGTTCATGCACGACCGCGACGGCGGCATCGACCCGAAGGCCGAAGTGTCGGTGCCGGTCGACGGCACCATCACCAGATTGCCCGCCGGCGGGCTCCTGAAGCTCGACCCGGGCCAGAGCGTGACGCTGCTGCCGGGCGTCTGGCACGCCTTCTGGGCCGAGGGCAAGGACGTGCTGATCGGCGAGGTCTCGACCGTCAATGACGACCTCACCGACAACGTCTTCCGCGATCCGATCGGCCGCTTCTCCAACATCGAGGAGGATGTGGCGCCGGTTCACCTTCTGGTGTCGGATTATGAAAAATGGGTGGGGTAGGGCGAGGGCCTAGTCGTCCCAATTTCGCTGCTGAAAGAAGGTCCAGATACTGATAGTGCTGTCGTCCCGGTCGCTCGTGCTGTGCAGCGTGAGGACAATATCCACGGTGGGCGGCGCTTTGATCATGGACTGTGATCACGCGCGTCCCGTCGTCGGGTACGATGCCTGTGCCCCATTTCATTTCCCGATTTCCTCCGGCCTGCTGCAGTCGGGGAGTGGAATCTTCGAACTGCTCCCTCATCGACGCATCGTTTGGAAACGGTTCATCGGTGAGTTTGCAAAAACCTCCCACGACCCGGCAACTGCTGCCTGAATGGCGCTTTCTATACTGGCGCTCTCGGCTTGGCTGATTGTTTCAGACATACTGAGAGTTCCAATCTACCGCGCGTACTTGTCCGCCTTCCGATTGCCCAGCAGCATCTTGCGCTCCAGGTGCGCGCGCAGCTCGCCGTAATAGGCGGTGAGGAATGCCCTTGAATCGACCGGCTCGACCCTGGCGCCGATCTTGCGGCCTATCGTTTCCGCCACCGCTTTCATCGCGAAATAGTCGTCGCGGCGCAGCACTTCCTCCAGCTTGTGCAGCTCGGCGATGCCATAGGCGTCGAGCTGCGCAGCGCTGAACTGGAAGCGGGTCGCGACCGGATCCTTGCGCAGCGACAGATCCTCGAGCAGCGCCACCTTCGGCGCCTCGACCACCCATGTTCCGGCGAGCAGGTCGCCGATCCGTAGCCGGTCGCGGTTGAAGAGCGGGAATAAGGAGAACAGCAGCGCCCACAACAGGCCGAAGATGGTCGACAGCGTGTCGGCGACACCGGCGCTGCCGCGCGCCGCCAGGATCGACAGCGGCAGGAACACCTCGATCTCGCGCATCAGGTTGCGCGCGATGACCTGGTCGAGGCTGAGGCCGGCGCCGCTGCGCGAAGCGACGCGGACGCCGACCATCCGCTTGCCGGGCGTCGCCGCCCGCCGGCCCGCCTCGAAGGCGATGAAATAGACGTTGCGCAACAGGAAGATGAAAATGATCCAGACGATGAAGAGCGGTTCGGCGTCCTTCACGCCGAGCCCGCCCAGGCCGAAGATCGCGACAAGGCTGACCGCGACGGCGGCGACGACGATGATCACCACATCGAGCAGGAATCCTGAAGCCCGCGTCCCGGCATCCGCCAGCTTGACGCGCAGGTCCACGCCCTCCGGCGTGACCAGCGGGCGCACCAGCGCGGCGGGATTCCTAGCCGTTGCCATGCCGCACCATCCGGAACAGGTAGAAATAAGAAATCCAGAGCGCCAGCATGCCGCCGCCGATCGAATAGCGGGCGATATCGCTTGTGATCGTCTGCCGGCCGATGCCTTCCAGCAGGCCGGCAAACAGCAGCATCACGACGACGCCGACCATCGCGGTCGCCGCCACGCGGCCCGCTCGTGAGGCCGCGGCCATGCGCGTCAGCTCGCCGGGAAAGGCGATGCTGGTGCCGATTCGCATGCCGGCCGCGCCCGCGATGGCGATGGCAAAAAGCTCCGTCGTGCCGTGGATCGACAGCCAGCCGCCGAGCTCGAAACCGAGCCCCTTGGCGGCATAGATCTGGAAGATGGCGCCGAGCATGCAGCCATTCATCAGAATGATCAGCACGCTGGGCACCGCAAAGGCGAAGCCGAGCGCGAAGGCCAGGATCGAGACCTGCGTGTTGTGGGTGAAGAGATAAGCTGCGAAGCCCGAGAGAAAGTGGTCGCCGCCGCCATAAAGCACGCTGCGCAGCATCTCGGCTGACGAATCCGGATTGCGCCCGCCGGCGAGGCTCGGCGCGATGATGGCGTCGTACCAGCGCTTGTCGGAGGCGACCAGCCAGTATCCGGCAATGGCGCCGATCACCGTCAGGGCGACCGATGCCCACACCTCGCGCCACAAGTCGCGGATCGCCGCCGGCCAGTCGTGCAGGAAGAAGTCGCCGATGCGCGTTCTCAGGGATCGCCGCGCGCCATAGAGGTAAAAATAGCCGCGCAGGCAGAGCGCTTCGAGATAGGCGACGAGCGCGCTGTCGAGCGAAGTGGCGCGTGCCACCGAAAGCGAGGACAGCGCCGAGCGGTAGAGCAGGGGCAGCGACAGCAGCTCGTCTTCCGACAGGGCGCGCGGCGCCCGCTTCTCGACGCGGGCAAGCAGCGCCTCGAACGCCTTCCAGTCGGCCTCGCGCTCCTGGCGGAAGCTTGCCAGCGACTGGCGGACGGCATCGGTGCCGGCGGGCAGCGTCATAAGAGGTTTTCCTCCTTGAGCTGGATATAGCGCTCGACCAGGGCGGGGCCGAGCCGCTGGTGGTCGGTCTCGATGACATGCGCGCCGAGCAGCCTGAGGCGTCCGATCACCACCTGCCGCTGTTTGAGCAGGTCGCCGGCGGTGACCGCGCGGGCCACGTCCTCCGGGGCGGTAGGCGCCATATCGGCCAAGGTCTCCAGCTCGACATCCTTCATCAGCATGAACAGCACCAGATGCCGCTCGGTCAGCCGCCCGACGGTGCGCAGCATCAGCTCGGCGCTGATCGGGTCGACGAAATCGGTGAACACGATGACCAGCGAGCGCCGGTCGAGCTTCGCGGCGAGCGTCGTCAGCGCCAGGGTGAAATTGGTCTCCTCGGTCGAATAGTCGATCTCGGCGGCGCGCTTCTGGATCATGGTGAAGCTCGGCGAGCCGCGCACGGCGCCGCTGGAAACGCGGGGCCTGGCGTCGAAAGAAAACAGGCTGACGAGGTCGCCGCCCTTGAGCGCAATGAAGGCGGACAACAGCGCCGCCGTCACGGCCCGGTCGACTTTCGGCACGCCCTCGACCGGCTCGCACATCAGCCGGCCACTGTCGATGGCCAAGACGATGTTGTTGTTCTCTTCGATGCGGAATTCGCGGGCAAGCAATTTGCCGTGGCGGGCGCTGCGCTTCCAGTCGATCATGCGCCGGCCCATTCCGGGCTGGTAGTCCTTGAGCGCCTCGAACTCGCGGCCCTGGCCGGCGCGCTTCTGGGCATGCCCGTCGGCAAGAGCGGAACGCTGCAGCAGCGTGATCGCCTCGTCGCGCGCGCGGCTGACATCGGGCAGCACCGCTATCTTGCGGTCCACCGGCAGCACGGCCTGGTTCCAGACCAGCCCGAACGGCCCTTGCCAGCGCAGCCATAGCCGATCGAAGCTGGCGATGCCGCGCCGAACGGCGTCGAATTCGAGATCGAGCGTGCCGCCATTCGCCGGCAGCGTGCCGCCCGTTCCGTTGACCGGCGCCAGCCGCTGGTCATGCCCGACGCGCGCCTGCAGCCACCGCGTTCGCGCCCCGAGACCGGCCGAGATGTGCAGCGTGAAACGTCCGCCGACGCCGACCTGCGGCGGCGCGGTGAGCGTCGCGCTGAGCGACGCGCGTCCGCGCCCGGCCGCCGCGTCGACCGCCAAGAAGGCAAGCAAAGCGCAAATCCAGAGCAGCCCGAGATACCAGACATGCGGCAGCGCGAGCGCGATCAGGAAGGCGGGAATCGCTCCCGCCGCCGCCGCCCATACCGCTCTGCCGCTCGGATAGATCAACGCGGCGCTTCCGTCTGGTCGACCAGGTCGGACACGATCTGCTCGACCAGCTTTCCGTCGATCTGCGCCGCCGGCGAGAGGATGACGCGGTGGCGCAACGCCGGCACGGCTAAAGCCTTGACGTCGTCGGGGATGACATAGTTGCGGCCGTCGAGCGCGGCCCGGGCTCGCGCCGCGCGCGCCAGCATGGCGCCGGCGCGGGGACTGGCGCCGACCTCCAGATCCGGGCTTTCGCGCGTGCCGCGCACGAGGGCAGCGATGTAGCCGACGACGTCGTCGACCAGCGTGACGGCGCCCACTGTGGCAAGCGCCACCTCCAGCGTCTTGCGGTCGGTCTGCGCCTTGATGCCGTATTGCTCGATATTGTGCGAGGCGGAGCCGCCGCCGTGGTGGATGATGATGGCACGTTCTTCCTGCGCGTCCGGATAGCTGACCCGGTGCTTGAACAGGAAGCGGTCGAGCTGGGCCTCGGGGAGCGGATAGACGCCTTGATGCTCGATCGGGTTCTGCGTCGCCACCACCATGAAGTTCTTGCCGAGCGAATGGGTCGTGCCGTCGAATGTGACCGCGTGCTCCTGCATGGCTTCGAGCAGTGCAGCCTGCGTCTTCGGCGGCGTGCGGTTGATCTCGTCGGCAAGCAGCAGATCGCAGAAAATCGGGCCGCGCGTCAGCGTGAACTGGCCGGTCTGGAAATTGTAGATGTTGGCGCCGACGATGTCGCCGGGCATCAGGTCGGGCGTGAACTGGATGCGCCCATAGGCGACGCCGAGCGCCTGCGCGAAGCAGCGCGCGGTCATGGTCTTTGCGGTACCGGGCGGACCTTCGAGCAATATATGGCCGCCGGCGAACAGCGCCGTCAGCATCAGATCGACCGTGTCGCGCTGCCCGGTGATCGCTTTAGCCACTTCTTCCCTGATCGCGCTCGCCAGGGCTTTCACTTCATCGACGTTCACCGAGCCTCCTTGCCGTCCAGTCATGCAGCTCTTCCGCTGCTTCATGCATTGCGGCCAATGTGTTGGAACCGTTCGCAGCCTTGAACCGCACGGTGAAGCCGTTCGCTTCATTTTTGTCGCGGGAATCCAGCCAGCGGTCCAGCGCTTCACCCTGCAGCCCGTGCGGCGCGCCAAGCAGCGCGGCGGCGCGCTGGCGCATCATCGCGGCATAGCGGTCGCCGAGTTCCTGCAGCCGTCCTGCCCGCTTCAGGAGCATTGCCGTGGTGTCGACCAGCGCCTGCTTACCGAAGGCGATGGCGCGACCCTCCGTGCGCGGCGGCCCGAAGCGACCGAGCCCGTGCAGGAAGGCGAGGGCAGCCGCCACCAGCACCGACAGCGTCAGCGCCAGGAAGGGCGGTTCGACCAGGAGCTTGCCGAGATCGTAGTTCTGGCCGATGCCGTGAAGCGTCAGGTCGAACATAACCGCGCCCTTGGCGGGCTCCAGCATGGCGATCATGTCGAGCGCCGCCGCCGCCTTTTGCGGATCCTTCAGCGCCGCGTTGTTGATGAGATCGGGATCCGTCAGGATGTAGAAGGGTTCGCTGTCGAGTTCGGTGAGAACAGCCTTGCCGTCACCCGCCGCAATCAGCGGATGATTGTCGGCTACCCATTGCAACTCCTCGGGCACGGCGATCTTGCGCCCCTCTACATCGATCCGATCGACCGATGGCTTGCCGTCGCCGAGCTTGGCCTTGGCGAGGCGACCGAGCCAGTCGTTGACCGCCGTTGCGGGCAGCCTCTCGACTTTCGTCTCCCAGCCCTCCTGGCCCGGCTGCGGAAAGGTGACCCATTTGGGCAGCACGAAAAGCGTGTGCTTGCCCAAGCGGAGCTTGATGATGCGCTGAAGCGCCGCCGGGTCGCTGTTGGGCGCGATGGTGACGATCAGCAGGAATGTGGATGCCAGGGGAGATTGCAGATCCTTCTCCCCGCGCGCCATGGGCGGCGCCTGCCCGTTGGTGAGCTTCAGCCATTCCACGAGCCCGGCATAGCCGGTGCCGCCCTTGGAGAGCGGTGTTGCGCCGCCCTGGGGCTGACGAAAGTCCGGAGCGTAGGTCGAGAGCAGGAAGAATCCGGCGGCCGCGAGCAGGCTGGCGAAGATGCCCCAGAACAGCGTCTTGCGGCTGAACGGCTCTTGTGCCTCTGTCGCCTCCGCGCTCATGCCCAGGCATCCCGGAAGGCAAAGCGCTCATAGGCGCCGCGCGCCTGCTGCCAGCCCTCGGCGCCGACCGGCCGGCGAGCGAACAAGGCGGCCTCGACGATGCGCGCGATCTCACTGAAGGCAGCGCGGGGGCGGGACGGGATGGAACCTGCGGCGGCGATGTCGCGCGCGGTCAGCGACGGGCGCAGGAAGTCGGGCAGGCGGCTGGCGATGTCGGCAACGCTGCGCCGGAGCAGCAGATGCACCGCCTCGTCATAGTCGCCGCGCGCGGCGAGCGCATCGGCTTCGGAGAGCAGGATCTGAGCCGCGCCGGCATCCGGGCGCCATTCCTCCTGCGCCTCAGCCTCCTTGCTCAGGCGCCGCCACGGCAGCCGCCAGGCGATGCCCTTCGCCTCGAGCACGAGCAGGAACACGATGATTGCGACGCCGATGATCACAGCGCCCCAGAACAGATAGATCATGTAAGGGCCTAGCTTTGCCAGGGCTTCCAGAAAAGGCTTCAGCCATTCCGGCGGCTCCGGCCGCACCAGCCCCGGCAGGTCAAACTGGATCGAATCGTCAGCCAGCAGCTGCTTGTGCATCTTGGCCAGCCATTCGGCGTCCGCTGTGGCCGGCTGTGCCGCTGTCACCAACTCGCTCCCCTGCTACCCACGGGTTCGACACTGGCAATACCGCAGGACAATTGCAAGTGATTGGACGCGTCTCGTCAATACTGGCAGATTTGCTTTGGGGCGATAGGCTGGCGTGGAGCGGCCAAGCAGGGGAGGGCGTCATGACTTCAGCCGCGTTGGTACGGCAGGAGAAGTATCAGATCGGCCGAGTGTTCAACAACACTTTCTCCGTGATCGGTCGTAATATTGTACTCTGCGTTGGTCTTGCGGCGCTGTTTTCAGGACTACCGCAACTGGTCACCCAGCTCGTGCCACAACTGGTCACCCAGCACGTGGGTCTGAATTCCCATACTGGAAATCCGGCGAATTTCGCCGCGGCTATCACGAACCACAAGCTCGGCTTCATCATTGGAACTGCGGTCATTGCAATACTTTATCTCGCCTTTGCGGTTCTGTTGCAGTCGAGCCTCGTCCGGGTGGCGATCGAGGACATGAACGGCAAGAAGCCGACTTTCGGCGATTCCATCGCAACAGCGATCCGCTTCCTGTTGCCCACGGTCGCCATAGGTCTGCTTGTAGCGCTCGGCGTGGGCGCGGCCTCGATTGCCTTGCTGGTGCCTGGGATTATCCTCGGGCTCGGCTGGTCGGTGGCAATACCGGTGCTCATTCAGGAGCGCTTGGGCGTCTTCGGCTCGATGTCGCGCAGCCGCGCCCTGACCAAAGGCAGCCGCTGGGCTCTGTTTGGCCTTTTCGTGATCCTGGTCATCATGGGGCTTGTGATGCAATCCATCACCGGAGTGGTCGTTTATCTATTCCATGGCATCGTCGCCGCCGTCGTGGCCGCCATGGTCCAGAGCATCGGCTCGATGGTGGGTTCCGTCGCAGCCGCGGTCAGCTATGTCGAACTGCGACAGGTCAAGGAAGGCACCGGCGTCGATGAACTGGCGGAGATATTCTCGTAGTCTGGGATGCTGGCGAGGCCGGCCGAAGTGCTGGTGAGCGGCAGCCCCCGCTGAGAGCCTGCCTGTCCTGCAAAATCGCCATCCTGGCCTCAAATCAGAGCGCGACCGTGAGCTTTTGCTGCAGTCGGCGGTTCTGGCTGACACCGGGAATACCCGAAACAATTGCAAGTCCACTGGACGGGGCCCGCCGTTCTTGGCAGATTTACTTTGAAGTTGCCGAATTGGATTCGGCAGCGGCTCGGGGGAAAGCTATCATGACCACTGCGACATTGGGACGACCAGGCAGATTCGAAATCGGCAGGGTGTTTAACAGCACTTTTGCCGTCATCACGCGCAACATAGGACTCTGCGTCGGGCTTGGGCTTTTGTTTGCCGGCCTGCCGACGCTGCTCATCAGGTTATGGACCCAACCGCAGATGGAAGCGGTGATGAATGGCGATCCAAGTGCCATGGCGGATCCGAACGCGGTGCTGCGCAACTCCTATCTCAGCATCCTCGCGGGATTGATTTCCTTCGTCTTCACGCTGCTGCTCCAGTCGTCGCTGGTGCGGGCAACAATCGAGGATCTGAACGGAAGGCGGCCATCCTTCGGCGACAGCGTGCAGATTGCCATCCGCTTCCTGTTGCCGACGCTCGCGATCGGCCTGCTCGTCGGCATCGGCTCTGCGCTTGCGATGATCGCGCTGATCGTTCCCGGCATCATCCTGTGGCTCGGCTGGTCAATGTCGGTTCCCGTTCTCATCCAGGAGCGGTTGGGCGTATTCGGCTCGATGTCGCGCAGCCGAGCGCTGACCAAAGGCAATCGCTGGTCGCTGTTCGGCCTCTTCCTCATCCTGGTCATCATCGGGATGGTCATCCAGTGGGGGATCCTGGTGGTGCTGCTTCTCTTCGGCGGGATCCTTGCCGAACTGGGCGCCGCCGTGGTGCAGGCCGTCGTCTCGATGGTGCTCTCCGTCGCCACCGCGGTCAGCTATGTCGAACTGCGCCAAGTCAAGGAAGGCACCAGCGTCGATGAGTTGGCGAAAATCTTCTCTTAGCAACGTCCGGGCCGCCTTCCACTTTGAGGGCGGCCGCCCGCTGTCTCAACGACAACAGCAGTGGTCTGCCTGCATGGTCGTGCGGCAGAGGCATGACGATGTGATCGGCACGTCCGCCTTGGTCAGCGCCAAAGCAAGTTTCGCCTGCAAGCCCGGCAGCTCCTCGCTCTCGCGGCGCCGCTTCAGGCATTCGACCAGCCCGTGCAGCGCCCAGACATTGTCCGGATGCTGGGCGCAGCGCTGCACGGCGCCGCTGAGGCCCAGATCGTCGCGATCGGTCCTGGGAGGAATCAGGACTCCAGTCAAACCGTCTCGAAATGCTGCTCGAGCGCCTGGTGCTGCTCGCAGCCATGCACGCCCTTGCGGTAGGTGCGGTAGACCGAGCGCCAGTAGGGCTGGATGATGATGCCGGAGTCGCGCAAATTCTGCTCGATCTTGGCCATGATCTCCTTGCGCTGGGCGGCATCCGGGGTCGCAAGTGCTTTATCGAGAAGCTCGTCGAACTCCTTGTTCGAATAAGCGCTTTCGTTCCAGGCCGCGCCCGATTTATAGGCCAGCGCCAGCACCTGGACGCCGAGCGGGCGGCCGAGCCATTCGGTGCAGGAGTAGGGGAACTTGCTCCAGTCGTTCCAGAAGGTGGCGGCCGGCAGCACGGTGCGCTTGATCTTGAGGCCGGCCTCGCGGATCTGGGCGGCGATCGCGTCGGCGGTGCTCTTTTGCCATTCGATGTCGACCGAGATCAGCTCGTATTCGTGGTCGGCCTTGCCGGATTCGGCCAACAGCTTCTTCGCCGCGTCGACATCGCGCTTGGCCGGGCCGATATCGGCGAATTCGGGATGCATCGGTCCGACATGGTGGTTATCGGCGGGCTTGCCCCTGCCGTCGAGGCCGAGCTTCAGCACGGCCGCATTGTCGACGGCAAGCTGGGCGGCACGGCGCACCTTGACGTCGTCATAGGGCGCGTTGCCGACATTGAAGCGCGCGACGAAGGTCGAGCCGGTCGCGATCTCGGAATTTTCGAGCCCCATCTGCTCGGTCTGCGACACGGCGTCCGAGGCGGTCCCGTGGTCGGTGTCGATCTCGCCGGATTCGAAGGCCGACAGCATGGCATTGGGATCGGAGCCGTAGTCGACCCACTTGATGCCGTCGAGATAGAACTCGCCCTTCCACCACGGCTTGTCCTTGCGCTTCACCTCCGCACCGGTCTCGGCGTCCCAACTCACCAGCTCGCACGGGCCGGTGGTGATGGCCAAAGCCTTCTTCGGATCGGCATCGCCTTCATAGGAGCGGTGCATGATCAGCGCCGGATAGTCGGCCATGCCGGCGATCAGAGAGATGTCGGGTTTGGGCAGGTTGAGCTTGACGGTGTAGTCGTCGACCTTCTGGATACCGCCGTCGACCGGCTTCTTGGTATCGGCATTGACGAGCGCGCCCATGCGCGCGGCGACCGAATTGCCGGCGACCGAGGCATCGCACCAGCGGTTGAGGTTGTGGATCACGTCGTCGGCGTTGAAAGTGTCGCCGTTGGACCAGGTGATGCCTTTGCGCACGTGAAGCGTGATCGTCTTGGCGTCGTCGCTGGTCTCCCAGTTTTCGAGCAGCCAGGGCTCGAAGGTGAAGTCGGTTTTCCAGCGCACCAGATATTCGTTGCAATGACGCGCGACATTCGACATCTCGACGCCATCGAAAGTGCGCGGATCCTTGAACCCTTTCACGTTCATGGCGACGCGCAGGACCCCGCCCGGCTTCGGCTCCTCGGCGCGGGCAGGCGAGGGGGCAAGCCCACCCAACGCCAGCGCGCCGGCGGCGCTGACGCCCAAGCCGGCCATAAGCGCCAGATACTCGCGGCGGCTGATCGCGCCCTTCTTGAAATCCTCCGCGGTCGGCCTTGCCCCCGGGTGCAGTTTTCTGTCGGTCAGCATGAATTTCATTGTCGTTCCCTCTATTGTTGGTGCATGTCGCCCGCGCGCGGTTTTTGGCGGCAACGACCTACACGAAACCCAGGGGCGCCCCCTTGCCGTCAGGCGCGGAGGCGGATACGGCCGCCGGGCGCCGTTGCCTGCGAGGAGATCATAGGTCCGCTTTCCGCGGCGGAATGTTTGGTTTTCCGCAATTCTTGTGCGCTGTTCCGCAGGCTAAAGTTGGCTGACGCGCATAATTGCTGCGCCTTGCCGGGCGGCTGGGTCTCCGGTCTTCGCGGTCAGAGCTCTGCGTAAAGTTGCGCCGCATTCTCGAAGGTGAAGCGCAGCGGCGCCGATCCCTCGACCTGCCACACGCTCACCGTGTCGCCTGCCATCAGCCGGCAGGCGTCGAGCGTGTTGGTCACGGCGCCGCCATAGAGGCGGTTGGCGAGGTTGAGGATGCCGGTCTGGTGCATGGCGCTGCTGCCGCTGCCGCAGGCATCCTTGACCAGCAGCACGCGAAAACCGCGCGTCACCGCATCCTTCACTGTGGCGTCGATGCAGGCTTCGGTCCACACGCCGGCAATCACCAACCATTCGATTCCGGCCGCTTTGAGCTTGTCGCCAAAATCGTTCTTGCCGAAGACGCTCGCTTCCTGCTTGAGCAACATGGCTTCGCCCTTTTGCGGCGCCACTTCATGGCAGATCGCCGTCAGCGGATCGTCCTTGTCGGAGAAGGCCGACTTGGCGCTCTCGTCGAGCGGATGGAACGGCCGCGCCTCGGCGAGGTCGACAATATAGGCCCAATGATAGAGCGGCACGAAATTGCGCCGCGCCGCCTGCTGCAGGCGTTGGACATTGGCGAGGATGTCGGCAAAGCCTTCGACCAGATAGCGCTTGTCCTTGCGATGCTCCTCCTGGAGATCGATGAACACCGCGGCCACCGCGCCGCGCCGGATGGAAATGGGGGATTTCATGCGGATGCTCTCGAAGGGGTGCCGCGGCGCGTCGGAATGTGCCGCAGCGTATCAGCTTCGTCATTCCAGCGCGAAGCAGCCGCGAAGCGGCGTCGCGAAGACCCTGGAATCCATTCCGTTACCTTGATCGAAGAGTGCGGCCTAACAGAATTCTGCGCCGTTGCGGCGCTCCGACGTAACGGATTGGATCCTAGGGTCTGCGGCGCGTCGCTTCGCTCCTTGCTTCGCCCTGGGATGACGAGGACATGAGTGCTGCGGCCAGTCTCGAACGCCTGCGATAACGAATGGGCGGCGCCAACAGAGCGCATCGGCATCAAACCGCTCATTCCAGAAACTCATCCTCATAAGGGAAGCTCGAGAGAAGCTCGGTGCCGGTTTCGGTGATCAGGACCTCGTCCTCCAGCTTGACGCCTTCGCGGCCGCCCTTCTCGCCGATATAGCTTTCGACGCTCACCACCATGCCCGGCACGATCATGCCGTCGCGGCCGTACGTCTCGTAATCCATCGCGTGGGCGATGAAGGGCGTCTCGCCATGCATGCCGACGCCGTGCATGACCGAGGTATAGCGCTGATCGACGAAGCGGTCCGGGATTTTCCAGGCCCTCTCGGCGATCTCGCGGAAGGCCATGCCGGGTTTCACGATGGAAATGTTGTGCTGCACCTGGTCGTGCGCCATGCGGTAGAGCGATTTCTGGTAGGGAGTCGGCTTGCCCGGGCCGCAGCGGAACGTGCGCGAGAAGTCGGAATAATAGCCGTAGCAGCCGATGGTGTCGGTATCGAGCGCGACCAGCTCGCCCGGCCTGATCTTGCGGCCGCTCGCCTCGTTGAACCACGGATTGGTGCGCTGTCCTGACGTCAGCAGCCGGGTCTCGATGAACTCGCCGCCCTGGCGGATCACCTCGTGATACATAATGGCGAAGAGCTCGTTTTCGGAAACGCCGGGCTTGATCGCCTCGCGCACGGCGGCCACCGCGGCTTCAGCTCCGGCCATGGAGGCCTGCAGGCATTTCACCTCCTCCGGCGTTTTCACCGCGCGCACGGCAAGAATCTCGCCCTGGCAGTCCTTCACCTCGCAGCCGCGCTTTTCCAGAGCCACCGCCTGCAGATGGCTGCAGCGGTCGAGGCCGAGCTTCATCGAGCCGCCGCCATGCCTCTTCAGAAGCTCGGTGATCTCGTCGGCGAACGGCCCCGCCGTCTCGTCGTCGCGACCGGAGACGGAGGACCAGACGAGCTTGGAAGGACGCGCCTCGTCGATCGTGTCGAGCACCATCGAGACATGGTAGCTCTGCGGATATTCGAACAGCACGATCGGCCCTTCGGTCGGGATGAAGAAGTAGCGGGTCGAATTGCGCAGGAAATAGCCGAACATGTTGCGCGAGCCGGTGGCGTAGCGCTGGTTATAGGGGTCGAACAGCACGACGCCGCCATAGCCCGCCTCGCGCATCCAGGCGCGCAGTTTGGCGAGCCGCCCCTTGCGCAGAGCGTCAGCGTCGATGAAGGACGGCTCGGTGTCGGAGAGCCACATGCCGCCGGCGGGATCGGCCGCGGCCGGATGGCGCATGCGGTCCTTGAAGTCCACATCCTCGGTGCTGTCGGGATCAAATACGACGATGCTCATGGGTGCCTCCTGTTCCCGCGAACATAGCCGGGCAGGATGCAGAGCTTGTGCGGCATTCCGCAAATATCGTGCAGGATGCCGCGCGACCGATGTCGTCACTGCAATGTCGTCGGGACAGAGGGGGTGTGTGAAGGAAGTCGGAGTAGTAGCAGCAAAGCGCACCCTAATGCCTTCGCATCGCCTTCGGCGCGTGCCCGTGCTCCTCGCGAAACGCCCGCGCAAAGCTCGACATCGAAGCAAAACCGCAGGCCAGCGCCACATCGCGCACCATCAGCGTCGAATGCGCCAGCAGATCGGCGGCGCGCTTCAGCCTGAGGTCGCCGGTAATAGCCGTTCGGCGAGATATCCAGCTCGGCGCGGAAATTGCGCTCGAGCTTGTCGGGCGAGACGCCAAGCCGCTCAGCCAGCTCCGCCATGCCGAGCCGTTCCTCGACCGCGTCCTCCATGATGGCGATCGCCGACAGCACCAGCTCGTTCTGCACCCCGGTGCGCAGGCGCAGCGGCATCAGCTTGCGGTCGACGCTCGACCGCAGGGGAGAGTGCACGAACCATTCCGCGACACCCGCGGCGAGCTCGGCGCCGTAGTCGCGCGTGATGATCTCCAGCATCATGTCGAGGCTGCCGACGCCGCCCGCCGAGGTAAAACGCTTGCGGTCGATGACGAAGAGATCGCGCCTGAGCTCGATGTCGGGAAACGCCTCGGTGAAAGCGGGCTGGCTGGTCCAGTGCAAGGTGCAGGCATGTCCGTCGAGCAGGCCGGCGCGGGCGAGGAAGAACGCCGCATCCGCCACGGCGCCGATATGCGCGCCGCCGCGCAGGCTTTTGCGGATCCAGCTCATCGCCTCGTCGGCTACGACATGGTCGGCATCGCCACCGGAGCAGACGACGATGCGATCGACCTTCGGTGCGTTGGCGGCCGAGAAGCCGGGCTGGATGACGACGCCGTTGGAGGCTTCGACCGTGCCCTGATCCGCGCCGACGATCACCCATCGGTAGCAGTCGCGCTTCGCAAGAATGTTGGCGCCGCGCAGCGGCTCGATGACCGAGGAAAACGCCATCATCGGAAAGCCGGGAAAGACCAGCACCGCAAAGGTGAGCGGGGTCTCGCCTGCCTCCGGCTGCGCGCGGTCGCGTTTTCGGTTGGCGAGAATGGCGCTCACGACTTTGGTATTTCCCGCGCGCAGCATTGGTGGCAGAGAAGGCCAAACTGTAGCGGGCGCTTCAGCGCCCTAGCAACGGAGAAACGACCAGGATGTTTGCGGCAACGGCCCTCGACAAGAGCAACAAGCCGGCCTTCTACGATGAGCTGGCCAGGCAATTGAAAGCGCTGCTGGAAGGCGAGCGCGACTCGATCGCCAACGCCGCCAACACCTCGGCGCTCATCTACCAGATGGTGCCCGACCTCAACTGGGCGGGCTTCTATTTCCTTCAATCCGACGAAGAGCTGGTGCTCGGCCCCTTCCAGGGCAAGCCGGCCTGCGTGCGCATAGCGGTCGGCAAGGGCGTCTGCGGCACGGCGGTCGATCTCGATATGTCGATGCTGATCAAGGACGTGCACGATTTTCCCGGCCACATCGCCTGCGATGCCGACTCGCGCTCGGAACTGGTCGTGCTCTTGCGCGACGACGAAGGCGTGTTCGGCGTGCTCGATCTCGACAGCCCGCTGCCAGGCCGCTCCGACAAGGAAGACCAGGCCGGCATCGAGAAGCTTGCCGCGATCTATGTGGCCGCCAGTTCCTTTGAGGACTGAACTCTTAGCGAACTGCGGTACGGCTCCGCCGCTGGCTCAACGACCCTGTCTTGCGTTGCAATACGCGCGTCGTTACCTCTGGCGGAATATGACGCCTACCAGGCGCGCCGAAGAGAGAAGATATGTCGCACAATCTGCAGTTCTATATCGACGGCGCCTGGGTCGATCCGGTGGTGCCGAACAATTTCGACGTCATCGATCCGTCGAACGAAGACGCCTTCGCGCAGATCTCGCTAGGCACCAAGGCCGATGTCGACAAGGCGGTCGCTGCCGCCAGGCGCGCCTTCGCCACTTTCGGCTTCAGTGAAGTCGAGGAGCGCCTCGACATCCTCAACCGCGTCATCGAGGTCTACAAGAAGCGCAGCAAGGACCTTGCGCTCGCCGTCTCGCGCGAGATGGGCGCGCCGCGCCAGATGGCGCTGGACAGCCAGGTCGGCGTCGGCCAAGCGCATCTGGAGAAGATGGCCGAGGTGCTGAAGACCTTCCAGTTTCGCCATGTCAAAGGCTCCTCGCTGATCGTCAAGGAGCCGATCGGCGTCGTCGGCCTGATCACGCCCTGGAACTGGCCGCTCAACCAGATCACCTGCAAGGTCGGCCCGGCGCTCGCCGCCGGCTGCACCATGGTGCTGAAGCCTTCGGAGATCGCGCCGCTCGACGCCATCATCTTCGCAGAGATCATCGACGAGGCCGGTGTGCCGAAGGGCGTCTTCAACTTGGTCAATGGCGACGGCCCAACTGTCGGGCAGGCTTTGGCCAGCCATCCGGATGTCGACATGATGTCCTTCACCGGCTCGACGCGGGCCGGCATCCTCGTCGCCAAGGCGGCCGCCGACACGGTGAAGCGTGTTCATCAGGAGCTCGGCGGTAAATCCGCCAATATCCTGTTCCCCGACGTCGATCTGCAAAGGGCGGTTACCAAGGGCGTGGCCGGCTGCTTCGGCAATAGCGGCCAGTCCTGCAACGCGCCGACCCGCATGTTCGTGCCGCGCGACCGGCATGACGAGGCCGCCGGCTATGCCAGGACGGCGGCGGAGAAATTCACCGTTGGCCCGGCCGACGCGCCGGGAACGAAGCTCGGCCCGGTGGTAAGCCAGCTGCAGTTCGACAAGATTCAAGACCTGATCCAGAGCGGCATCGACGAAGGCGCAACCCTGGTCACCGGCGGCCCCGGCCGTCCGGCCGAGCTCAACCGCGGCTTTTATATCCGCCCGACCGTCTTCGCCAACGTGACGCACGACATGCGCATCGCGCGCGAGGAAATCTTCGGGCCGGTGCTGTCGATCATGCCTTACGACACGGTCGAGCAGGCGATCGAGCTGGCCAACGACACCGTCTTCGGCCTCGCCTCCTACATCCAGGCCAAGGACATCGAGAAGGCGCGCCAGGCCGCGGCCCGCATGCGCTCCGGCAACGTCTATATCAACTATCCGACCTGGGACGCCGGCCTGCCCTTCGGCGGCTACAAGCAGTCCGGCAACGGCCGCGAATATGCCGAATACGGTCTCGAGGATTTTTTGGAGATCAAGGGCATCGCCGGATACGCGGCGGCGGAGTAGGCGGAGCAGAGGCCGGCGCAGGCAGATAGAGAAAGGGCGCGATCTCGGCTTCGCCATTTGCCATGAGCCGCTTGCCGCGACAGCCGATCAGCTCTTCCTCGCCGCCTTCTTACCCGCGTCTTGCCTCGATGATGCCCACCATGGCGCGGGTAAATTCGACCACGCTGTTTGCGGTAATGGCAGCATTGTCGGGGCTCTGGCCGATTTGCTCGGCTGCTCCGCAGCACGAGCGGCGGATGAGGTCGTAATGAGCAAGTCTTTCATCGTCCGGCAACGCCGCCAGGTTCAAGGCTCGACGGTGAAGCATGCGCAACAGCTGCGCCAGCGCGGTTTCGACACTCATGCGTTTGGCTCCGCATCGGTCGAACGTCTCGGCACATAAAGTGCCGGATCGTCGATCAGGGGCAGTTCTCGTCCCGATCCGGCAAGGCTGCGCCTTAGTCGTTAATACATCGTTGATCGCTAATATGATCGGCGAAGGCTTTGGGCGGATTCCCGGATGCTATCGGATGTGGCGGAGGCAGATCATCCCCCGCGCGACACGGCTAACGTCCTCGGCATTTCAAAATCTAACGATCGGCAAAATGCACCAGTAAGGATGCTTGGTAAGGCTTGATTCAACCCTTGCTGGTATGTACAAGGTGGCGGCTCCGGCCAGGGGTAGGGTTGCCTGAAAGCCGGAGCCGCCTGCGCGGCCGATGGGTAGTGTCCGCGCTGTCCCAGAATAGGACAGCGCGGTCTACGATTCGTTAATTCGCTAATATATCGTCCTATGGGCGAACCCCGCGGACAGCGATGCCGGCAAACGAAATTTCCCAAGCAATTGAATTCTCACAGTTCTAGCTGCGAATCTGGATTCGAACCAGGACCGGCGGAGTTAAGAGTCCCGCTGGTCTACCCGTTCCTATCACCAGCAAACGCTGCCAGCCCCCAGACAAGATCCACCATGTCTTTGGCCTTCTTTTCGGCGGCGTTGGGATCGAGTAGCGGATGGTGATGGGGTCGACAGACCGGCCCGGCCGTCATCCTGAATGATGATTGCATCGATGCACTTCGTCGCAATGCTCAAGCCCTTTGCCATGGTTAACGAGTCATGGGCCGGCGGGACCTTCATAAAGACTTTGCTAATATTAGAAAGAAGACAAGCCGTTCAGCGGAACAAGCCTCGCTGAACGCAGTTCGGTGCGACGTCGCGTCGGCTATTGCCGTCGCGTTGGGAGACAGCAGCGCAAGCGAACCCGACAGGAAGCCAAGCCTTCGCAAGGCCTCTCGCGAGCTGCCAAGAAATGAGTGGAACATCACCCCTAGGTGCGCAATGACTACCCCCAAACACATTTCAACGTTCGACCTCGATCAGCTGCGCGAAGCCTTCAAGCAATTGACTCGCGAGCAAGGCATCACAGCCGAAGAACGGGACGTATACGCCCAGCTTTTCCTTAAGCAGACCTGCGCCCCAGTCTTAGCGCTCGGCCCTGAATGGCGGCCGGTGCAGCCTTGGAGTTAGCGGCTGGTGTGCCGCATTGGCGGTTGCGGGTTTGACGGCAGCTTCCCGCAAAGTCCGGCGACACAATTGCGCCAAGCCAGGCTTGTCCGTCGAGATCATGGCCCGAACGCCGCTGCAGCTCTGCGATGGATCACCAGATGGTGGGCCGGGGCCCCAGCTGATCTGGACGCCTTATGAAGCGGCGCTAAATCAAGCCGATGCTGGTTGCGTTGAGTATATTCACTTTTCTTTTTTGCACCGCCTCCCTTCAGGCCCAGGACTGGCAGCCGTTTGGGGTCCGGCAACTGGGCTTCACATTCGATGTTCCGCCTGGTTTCGTCCTCACCCAGCATTCGGATCAGGGTGCTGCATTCCAAGGCGAACGAGACGCGTTTCTTGCCGTGTGGGGCGCCAGACTTGGCAGAGCCAGCTTTCGGGCCGAGATCGAGCATCGCATGCTGGAAGACGAAAAGGCTGGCTGGAAGTTGACGTACCGGCGCCTGACCTCGACCTGGGCGAGCTATTCAGGGATCAAAAACGGCGAGATCCGATATGTTCGCGCCATCAGGGTCTGTGATGACCGCGCCGCGCTTTTCACGATCAACTACAGCAGATCGGAGAAAACGCCTTATGATCGGATCATTGTGCGAATGGTAAGATCCTTAAAGGCCGAAGGCTGCTAGCCTTAGGCCCAGGATGGGTTTCGATCTGCATTGCCGGCATGCCCTGATGCTATTTTTTACGAGCGACACGCATTTCAATGATGCCCGCATCTTACGGATTGACCGGCGGCCTTTCGCATCGCTTGCCGAACATGACGAAGCGCTGATCTCTTTCTGGAACGAGACCGTCACGCCTGACGACGAGGTCTGGCATCTTGGCGACTTCGCGCGCCACGGCAAAGCAGGCGGGGAGGCACTTCTGTCGCGCCTCAATGGGCGCAAGAACCTGATCATCGGCAACAATGACCCGGACGAAACGACCGCCGCCGACGGATGGGCCAGTATTCAGCATTACGCGGAACTCAGGTTCAACGGGGTGCTTCTCATCCTGTGCCACTATCCGTTCCGCACCTGGAATCAGATGGGCAAGAAGTCGATCAATTTGCACGGTCACTCGCATGGGAAGCTCAAGCCGCTTCCACGCCAGTATGACGTTGGCGTAGATGCTTGGAACTTTCGGCCGGTCCCGCTGCCAGCATTGATCCAAAAAGGCGGTGCCCGGACGCAGGCTTCGCCAGCTTAAAAAGTAGGTCAGCCGGCCAGCGAGAGCATCCAGGGGCGGCCGTTCTTTTGGACCGCGCTAACCGAACACCCGAGTCTTTCATCATCGACGGCGAGATGATCGCGCGGGATCCCGACGGACGGCCGAACTTTCATGCCGTCCATTCGCGCATGACCTGAACGCCGAGCTGCTCACCTTCGTCGCCTTCGACCTTCTCTACTCAACGGCGAGCACATTCGTGCTCTGCCGCTGATCGAGCGCTAGGCGAGGCTCTGGAAACTGATCAAACCGTAAGACGCGGGGCTTACAGGGCGCGATCCGGCGCGAAGACCGAGATCGCCTTTGGGTGAACCTTGAAATGGGCCGGTGTCGACGTGACGATCTCGCCATCGGTGTTGACCGGCATCGCCTTCCGCGTCTCGATGTCGAACTCGACGCACCTGGCCGTGCGCACCTCACGCCATGCGCCATGCGTTCCAGAACGAAAAGAGCGGAGCATCAGCGCCAGCTTCCAGAGGTTCGTCATTTCCAAGCTATAGAGATCGAGATGTCCGTCATCGATCTCGGCCGTTTCTTCCACCACGTTGCCGCCGCCGTAGTGCCGACCGTTTCCAACCGCGATCTGGTAGGTTTCCACCTCGATCGCCGCGCCTTTCTCGGTAATCTTCGCGTGAAACCGCGCGGCCCGGGTCAACACTTTCATCGCCGCCAGCGCATAGCCCAGCCTGCCGAAGCGCTTCTTCAGTGCGGGGTCAAGACCCTGCGCCAGCTCGGTGCTGAGTCCGATACTTGCGACATTGAAAAAGGCATGACCGTTGACCGTCCCGACATCGATCAGTCGGGTTCGGCCTCGCGCGATCACATCGGCGGCCTGCAGGAGATCCATCGGAATGTTGAGCGTACGAGCAAGGTCATTCGCCGTCCCCATAGGAATGATGCCCATCGGCAGGCCGCTTTCCATGATCGCCGTCGCCGCCGAGGACACCGAACCATCGCCACCGCACACGACCACAAGATCGGCCATATGGCGTAAGCGAACGATGTCTCGAGCGATTTCAGGCAACGCCTCGAACATCTCAACGGTGACGGAAAGCCGACCTCGCCCCAGCCGCTCCACAATTGGCGCGAGCATCTCCTGGCCGCGCCGAGCCTTGGGATTGAGGAGCAGCAACGCGCGCCTTTTGGCTGCTTCGCTCATTCAAAGATCGGTCCGACTGATCATGGCTCAACGCAAATAGGGTGGCTGCTTCCGGATTTCGACCGCAATCCGACGCGAAACGTCACACCTGCCCCGCCCATGGCGCGCGGTTTCTAAGCGACGGAGAGCGTAGCGCGCCTGCGGCGTCGGATCATTCGCGGGCAAAAGGTCCACATTGGCTATGGCGAAGCGCTTTCTTGAGAAGGCGGGCTGAAGCGATCCGCTTTTTGCAGTAGGACTCCCGAGGAGCGAGAGAGCCGCCTTGGCTAGTGAAGTTTGTCCTTGGAAGGTTTGGCGGCCGACTCGCTCAAGATTTCTTTAAGCGCTTGCTCCAGCTCCAGCTCCAGCCGAGCCCGATAATGGGCTCGGGAATCGCAATCACGTCATTCCGGTACCGTCGAGACCTTCGCTGCCCGTGGACACCCGTTCGGTGCCTGTCTCTTCCGTATCGAAGCTGGCCCCCTCAGCGAGATCGTTGTCCGCCACCTTTTCGTCCCTCGAATGAGAGGCGACGGGATACGCTGGCCCGCCGAGCCGGAAATGACGGCTCTGGTTCCCGCGTGGCTCCTCTGTCCACCTCTCGGCGGGACTCTTTGCAACTCAATGAGTTTCGCTTAGCCGCATTGTCTGGCGCCGATCGGCCTTCGAACTTGACCATGCTCAGCAGTGTTAATCCAAGCTTGTCGTTCGGCAGCTTGCGGCTAAGCTTGCAGTATTGCGGAAGACAGGGAAACAGATTTGCTTCGTCGATCGGTACGAGCCCATCTGCTTGGACTAATCGCAGCGGCCGTGTTGCCGGTCTGGCTGTTTGCTGCCTATCTGTTCGTTGCCTACGCCCTGCATGAGCAGTCTCGTATCGAGCAGGAGGCGCTTTGGATTGCTCGTCAGGTGTCGCTGGTCGTTGATGGCGAACTCGTCAATCTCAAGACCCTTCTGGAAGGGCTCTCCAAGTCGCCTGCTCTCGCCGATGATGATCTTCAGGCTTTTAGCAACGAGGCGAGCCGCCTCGTCCATGGTACGGATCAGGTAATCACGCTGCGTGATCTCGGTGGCCGCGCCTTGGCAAGCACTCAATCCGCCAAGGGCTCCGAGCCTTCGGCCGAACCGCTGACGCCCGAGGAGCGCGAGCACCTGGATCTTGCTGGCGTGCTGGTCAGCAACGTGTTCGCCGCGCCGGGATCGAACGCATACCGGATCGCGGTCACCAGACAAGTGTCGGGCTCGAAAGGCCAGCCGTTGCTGCTTTCGATGTCGGTCCCGACGGAACGCATTCGCCTTGCTATGCTGCCCGCCGTGCCAGCAGGGTGGACGGTCGCTGTCGGTGATCGTGAGGGCAACTACGTTGCAAGGTCCAAGTTGCATGGTCAGGTGACCGGCAAGCCCGGTTTGCCGGAATATTTAGCAAAGGTCGTTGGCCGCTCCGGTACGTTCCGATCTCGCAATTTCGAAGGCACCACGCTGCTGGCCGGGTACTATCGATCGCCCTATTCGGACTGGTTCTACACCGCAAATGTTCCGCTCTCTGATGTTCAGGCACCTCTCTGGTGGTCTCTCGCACAGATTGGTGCAACAGGCCTAACAGCGCTGCTTTTTTCGCTCACTCTGGGCTACGTGGTCGGTAAAACCTTCACCAAGGCCACAGTCGATCTCGCCGCGCGCGCCGATGCGCTCGGCAAAGGGAGCGAGGTCAAACCTATGTCGACGTCTGTCGCCGAGTTCGACACGATTGCCCAAGCCATGATCAAAGCCGGCCGTGCAATCGCGGAACGCACGCGCGAGTTGGAAACCGTTCTGGATACGGCGCCGGTGGCGGTCTGGTTCACCTATGATCCGCAAGCGCGACAGGTGATCCGCAACCGGTTCGCGGCGGAACTGATGGGCCTGTCGACGGAGTCCCGGAGATCCTTTGGGACGCCCGACCTGGTGATCGATACGCTGGCGTACAAAGACGGCCAGACCATCAGCCGGGAAGACCGTCCGCTGAGCAGAGCCATGCGCGGCGAGGAAACTGACAGTGAGGAATTCGCCTATACGCTGCCATCCGGGGTGCAACGGTACCTGCTTTCCAGCGCGCGGCCCGTCCGCGATGCGGCAGGCTCGGTAATAGGCGCTGTCCAGATCAGCCTCGACATCTCCGAGCGCAAACGGAGTGAGGAGCAGCGTCAACTGTTGATCAATGAACTAAACCACCGGGTCAAGAACACGCTGGCCGTAGTTCAGGCAATCGCGAGCCAGACGATGCGCAGCGCAACTAGCCTCGCGCTCGCAAAGGAGGCGCTTTCGGCCCGGCTGGTTTCGCTGGCAGAAGCGCATGATATCCTCACCCGGGAGAATTGGAGCGGTGCCGATCTCAGCACGCTCATTGCCGCCTCGATCGACCCGCATGCCTCTCTCGATCGGTTCGATCTCACAGGCGAGCCGGTTTGGTTGCCCTCGAACGTGGCGCTTTCCTTCGCGCTGGCCATTCATGAACTTACCACGAACGCCATCAAATATGGGGCGCTCTCCAATCCTACCGGATCGGTCTCGATCTCGTGGCGGTTGGAATACGTCGATGGGGGCCGAATTCTGGTCCTGGAATGGTGCGAGGAAGGCGGCCCGCCGGTCGTGCCTGGCAAACACGGCTTTGGTACGCAACTCCTGCAGCGAGTGTTCGACAGCGAAAGAACGGGCGGGGTTGAGCTGGTCTACGATCGCTCCGGGCTGCGTTGCATTTTTAAGGTGGGATTGGACCGCAGCAAGTAGCGTAGTGCCGACGCAAACACCAGACGGCGACGAGACCCGCGACGTCTTCAGCACCTAGGAAGAATGGAGAGTTTGGCCCGGGAATTTAGGGGGTGCCTGTTCCGACAACTTCCAAACGTCTAATATGCCCAAATGCAGCGGTGTCGCATCGCCTTCGGTCCGTTCGTGCTCGATCCCGACATGGGGACGCTTCTTAAAGACCAGATCCCGATCACTGTTGGGCATCGTGGGCTGACGCTGCTTGCTGCGCTTACCGCACGGCCCGGTGAGATCCTGACGAAGGCCGAGCTGATGGACGCTGCCTGGCCGGGCACCGCCGTTGAGGAAGGCAACCTTACCGTCCAAATCGCGACGCTGAGAAAGGCACTCGGTCCGGCTGATAACGGCGGTGAGTGGATCGCCACAGTGCCTCGCCACGGGTACCGCTTCACGGGGACTGTCGAGCCGGTGGCGAGCGCGTCCTACGGAGCGATCCCACCGCCCGGCAAGCCGTCGATCGCGGTGCTGCCCTTTGTCAACTCGGGCGGCGATCCGGACCAGCAGTATCTCAGCGACGGCATAACCGAGGACATAATTACGGAGCTGGCCAGGTTCCGCTCCCTGCTCGTCATCGCACGCAATTCATCGTTTCAGTTCCGTCACCCCGCATTGGACACTGCCGAAGCCCACCGCAAGCTCGGAGTTCGCTACCTCGTCGCAGGCAGCATACGAAAGCTCGGTGATCGCATTCGGATCACCACACAATTGATTGATGCCGCCACCGGCACCCACCTGTGGGCCCAACGGTACGACCGGGCCCTCGACGACATCTTCGCATTGCAAGACGAGGTTGCGGCTCTTATCGCCTCGATGGTCGAAGGCCAAACGGAGGCCGATTCGGCGAGCCGCAGCCGATTGGGACGCATACGACTACTACCTGCAGGGGCGCGCGCACTTCTACCGATATGAACTGGACAAGTCCGAGCCCCTCTTCGCGCGGTGTGTCGAGCTCGATTCGGCATTCGCTCAAGGTCACGCCTTCCTGGCGCAGGCCCTCGTCGGCAGATTTTGGTACGACAACGATCTGCGGACGCTACAGAAGGCCTGGGACGCCGCTCGAACGGCGCTCGCTCTCGACAGGAGCGATGGCGTCTGTCACCAGAGCATGGGGCTGGTGCTTACGCACATGCGCCAACACAGCGATGCGGGAGTGCATTTCGAGCGAGCGCGCTCGTTGAACCCGCTGGACGTGAACATAGCGGGGGATTACGCAAGCTGGCTCAACTACGGCGGGCGGGCCGAGGCGGCGCTCGACGTGCTCGAAACAGCGCTCCTGCGCGAGCCGGTACCACCGATGTGGTTCTGGGAGGTGAAGGGTAGCTCCCTTTTCCTGCTTGGAAGGTACTCGGAAGCCGTCGCTTCGTATCAGAAGGCTGGCGACCAATTCTTCGTCCATGCTTTCCTCGCAGCGTCTTACGCACATTTGGGCGAGACGGAGAAGGCGCGCGCTGAAGTCGAGGAGGCACTGACCAGGAAACACGACCTGACTCTCCGGCTGATTTCAAATCTCCCGTTCGCCGACCATGTCGCCCTCGGGCTTTTCACATCAGGCTTCAGAAAGGCCGGTTTTCCCGCCTGAACGCACCCCAGGGAAGGCTATTTTCACACTCGGAGGGGTGGATGCTTTCCCATCTCTCAAATTTGAATGCGGGTGCATCTCGTGCGGCCCACAATAATGCATGCCGAACTATCTGTTCGAAGTCTTCCGAAATGGGCAAAGCCTCGGCGATGCTTGGGTCGACCTCGGCAATCTCACCGACCTGCGACGAGAAGCGCTGAAGGCGCTTCACGATATCGCTGCAGACGAAATCGCCTCAAGCGACTTGGATGAGACTGTGACCGTTGCCGTTCATGACGAAGCCGGCAGGCCGGTATATTCTGCAAGTCTCACCGTCTCGCAGCCGCTGCCCGCCTTCAACGGCTAGGAGTCGTGCGCTCATCCTCCAGCGGCACGAACGCGCCCGGTCGCAGCGAAGCCGGAACTGGCAGGTTTGATGAAGGGGAAAGACGGTAGCGGAAGAGAGCGTTTCCTGCCGCTGATCCTGATCTCGCCGCTCGCGGCCCTGCGCACGCGAGTGGCGTTCCTCTGCAGCATATTGGCTTGGAAGACCGACCAGCCGGTTGAGGCTGAAGCCGCACATTATTCACCGTGGTGATGAGTGTTTCTGCGTTTTCCAAATTGGACGCGTACAACCTTTTTGGGCGATGTTCGTTCAGAACGCCTCTGCTCTCAACGCCACCAGCGAAGCAGGGCTGCGTGCCTGACGACCGATGGAGCAGACATCGATGCCTGTCGGGAACGCGCGATCGGGCCCACGCTGCAGCGGACCTCGATTGCGGGCTGGAGGCAGAAGGCACTGCTTGCCCAGGGAAGTTGAATAGGGAGTTGGTCGGCTCCCCTAAGAGTTGCCTTTCGACCAAGGAGTGATCGATGAAGTCGGCTTTCCGGTACCTGATGTTCGCCGCGGCCTTGCTGTCGCCAGCGGGAATGAATGCAGTCCAGGCAGCGGACGCTCAAATGCCACTCGTTGTTGCGAGGCCCCGGGAACCCTCCATCACCACGAGCACGTCCGAGACGTCCCGGGTCAACGGCCAGAGCGGTACGGTGCTCCATGTGAATGCGACGAAGCCTGGATTGCATGCCGTGTTGCTGCGGCTTGAGCCGCACAAACACGTCATGCCGCTGTCGCACCTCGATTCCCGCTTCGCGACGATCCTGTCTGGAACCTTCTACGTTGCGTTTGACGACACATACGACGCAACCAAGCTCAAGGCCCTTCCGCCTGGTGGCATCTACGCTGAGCCGGCCTAGGCAGCCGTTCGGTTGCCGAATGGTGTGAGTAAGAAAACCTGAAGGGTTGAGGCGACCTACACGCGTCATTGGTTCGCCTCAGGCATTGTTTCATGATTGCACTCGTCCGCATTGCCCTCAGCCGGCCCTACACCTTCATCGTGTTGGCGCTGCTGATCCTGATCATCGGCCCGCTCGTGGCCCTGCGCACCCCCACGGACATCTTTCCCGATATCCGTATCCCCGTGATCAGCGTGATCTGGCAATATACGGGCCTGCCGCCCGATCAGATGGCGGGCCGCATGACGACACCGTTCCAACGTTCGCTGACCACCACCGTCAACGACATCCAGCATATCGAATCCACCTCTTACAACGGCTTCGGCATCATCAAGGTGTTCTTCCAGCCGAATGTCGACATCCGCACAGCCAATGCGCAGGTCACCGCAGTGGCACAGACCGTGCTAAAGCAGATGCCGGCCGGTGCAACGCCGCCCCTGATCCTCAACTACAACGCTTCCACCGTGCCGATCCTGCAGATTGCCCTTTCGGGGCAGGGCCTGACCGAGCAGGCGCTGGCTGACCTTGGCCTCCAGACCATCCGCACGCCGCTTACGACGGTGCCGGGCGCCGCCATTCCCTATCCGTTCGGCGGCAAGACCCGCCAGGTGCAGATCGACCTTAACCCTTACGCACTGCAGGCGCGGGGCCTGTCGGGGCAGGACGTCGCCAATGCGCTGGCCGCCCAGAACCTGATCACACCGGTCGGCACCGAAAAGATCGGTCGCTACGAATATGCGGTGCAGCTCAACGATGCTCCATCTTCGCTGACTGACCTCGCTGATCTGCCGATCAAGTCGGCGAACGGGACGCTTGTCTATGTGAAGGACGTGGCGACGGTGCGCGACGGCAATCCACCGCAAACCAACATCGTCCATGTCAACGGCACCCGCTCGGTCCTGCTTCAGATTCTCAAGAATGGCTCGGTCTCGACGCTCGCGATCATCCAGGGCATCAAGGATCAACTCGCCTTGATGCGAGCGAGCTTGCCCGACAATCTTCAGGTGTCGCTGCTCGGCGACCAGTCGCTCTTCGTCCGCGGCGCCATCACCGGCGTGGCGCGCGAAGGCGCAATTGCGGCCGCTCTCACCAGCATGATGATCCTGCTATTCCTCGCCAGCTGGCGCTCCACTATCATTATTGCCGCGTCGATCCCGCTCGCGATCCTCGGTTCAGTGATCGCTTTGTCGATGATCGGCGAGACGCTCAACATCATGACGCTTGGCGGCCTGGCGCTCGCCGTCGGTATCCTTGTCGACGATGCGACGGTGACCATCGAGAATATCAACTGGCATCTCGAACACGGCAAGGATGTTCGGACCGCGATCCTCGACGGTGCCCGGCAAATCGTGACGCCGGCCTTCGTCTCAATGCTGTGCATCTGCATTGTCTTCGTGCCGATGTTCTTCCTCGACGGCATTGCACGTTTCCTCTTCGTGCCGATGGCCGAGGCAGTGATGTTCGCGATGATCTCGTCCTTCATCCTCTCGCGCACCTTCGTGCCGACGCTGTGCAACTACCTGCTCAAACCGCATGTCGATCATAGGGAGCATGGCAAGCCGCGCAGCTACAACCCGCTGGTGCTGTTCCAGCGTGGCTTCGAGGCGACGTTCGAACGCATCCGTGTCGGTTATCACGGCCTGCTGGAGCTGGTGCTCGGCCACCGGATGGTGTTCGTCGCCGGGTTCATGGCCTGCGTCATGGGGTCCTTCCTGCTGACGCCCTATCTGGGACGGAATTTCTTCCCCGCCGTCGACACCGGGCAAATCCTGATGCATGTACGCCTTGGCATCGGCACCCGCGTCGAGGAGAGCGCCAACCAGTTCGCCGACATCCAAAAGGCAATCCGCCAGCTGATTCCGCCCGACCAGCTCGACACTTTGGTCGACAATATCGGCGTCCCGGTCTCGGGCATCAATCTGGCCTACAACAACACAGGCGTGATCGGTTCCCAAGATGGCGACATCCAGGTCAAGCTGTCGCAAGACCACCGACCGACCGATGAATACGTCCGCAAGATGCGCGAGGAGCTGCCGCGCCGGTTCCCGGGCGTGACCTTCGCCTTCCTGCCGGCCGACATTATCAGCCAGATCCTGAATTTCGGTGCACCAGCACCTGTCGATATCCAGGTGCGCGGCAACAATCTGCCGGCGAACTTCAAATATGCCGGTCTCGTGCTGGACCGCCTGCGGCACATTCCCGGCGTTGCCGATGCCCGCATCCAGGAATCGCAGGCCAATCCGACACTGGACGTCGATGTTGACCGCGCCCAGGCCGAATATATCGGCCTTACCGAGAAGGACGTCACCAACAGCCTCGTCGTCGACCTTGCCGGTTCGAGCCAGGTGTCGCCGACCTACTGGCTCGACCCAAAGAGCGGCGTGTCCTATCCGATCGTGATGCAGACGCCGCAATATCAGGTGGATACGCTGGGCGCCCTGCAGACGACGCCGATCACGGCGGCCGGCATCGGGACGCTGCCCATCCTCGGCGGCGTCGCCAGTGTGAAGCGCTCGGTCAGCAACGCAGTCGTCTCGCAATACAACATCGTGCCGATGGTGCAGATCTACGCCACCACGCAGGGGCGCGACCTCGGCGCCGTCGCCACCGATATCAAGAAGATCCTTGCTGACACCGCCGCCGATTTGCCGAAGGGCAGCTCCGTTTCCTTGCTCGGTCAGGTGCAGACCATGAACAGCGCCTTCGCCGGCCTGCTATTCGGCCTGCTCGGCGCCATCGTGCTGATCTATCTGCTCATCGTCGTGAACTTCCAGTCCTGGTCGGACCCCTTCGTCATCGTCTCGGCGCTGCCGGCCGGCCTTGCCGGCATCGTCTGGATGCTGTTCGTCACGCAGACGCCGATGTCGGTGCCTGCCCTCACGGGTGCGATCATGTGCATGGGCGTGGCGACCGCCAACTCCGTGCTCGTGATCAGCTTTGCCCGCGAACGCCTGGCGGAACTGGGCGACCCGATTGCCGCCGCCCTCGAAGCCGGCTTCGTCCGCTTCCGGCCAGTCTGCATGACCGCACTCGCCATGATCATCGGCATGGCGCCGATGGCTCTCGGCCTCGGTGAGGGCGGCGAGCAGAACGCCCCGCTCGGGCGCGCCGTGGTCGGCGGCCTGATCTTCGCAACCATGGCAACGCTGCTCTTCGTGCCCGTTGTCTTCAGCCTCGTTCACAAGCGTGAAGCCAAGCCGGCCGCAGCGCCTTCGGAGACCTTGCATCATGCTTGAGCACGCTACCGAGCAGAAGCTCGACACGAGCCCCGAAATCGCTCCCATGCCGCGACACGACACCGACAACGGGCATGAAAGCTCTAAAACACCTGACAAGTCGCTCGACACGGCTGGGACAACCGAGGTGACGTCCTCGGAACGCAAGCCTGGCCGCTCACCGGTCGGGCTCGGCATCTTCGGCGTCGTCGCCATCGCCGGTGCCGCGACCCTGGTCTACACCGGTGTCAGTGCTCGCCAAAGGAGCGCGGTCGAGCTGCGGCAATGGACGGAGGCGCAGGCGATACCAAGCGTTGCCCTGGTGACGCTCAACGCCAAGCCCGGCGTCGTCAGCCTAAATCTGCCCGGACGGCTGCAGGCCAACGACAGCGCACCAATCTATGCCCGCGTCAGCGGTTATGTGAAGGATTGGAAGGTTGATATCGGCGCGAGCGTCAAGGCGGGGCAGACCCTGGCCGAGATCGAGGCCCCCGATCAGGACCAGCAATTGCTGCAGGCCAAGGCCGACCTCGCCAACGCTAAATCGGCCGAGGTCCTGGCCGACATCACCCTCAAGCGCGAGCGTCCGCTGCTCGAATCCCGGACCGTCGCGCAGCAGGAAATCGACCAGCGCGTGGCAGATCTAGCCAGCAAGCAGGCCGCGGTGAATTCCGGCGAGGCCAATGTCGAGCGCCTTGAGGTGCTGTCCGCCTACAAGACCGTCGCCGCGCCGTTCGACGGCCTCATCACTGCGCGCAACACCGATGTCGGTTCGCTTATATCGGCCGGATCGAGCGCCGGGCAGGCGATGTTCGTGGTCTCGGACGTACATACGCTGCGCGTCTATATCAACGTGCCGCAGAACTACGCACCGGATGTGAAGTTGGGTACGCAGGCCACCGTCTCGGTGCCGGAATATCCGGGCCGCAGCTTCCCGGCTACCGTGGTCGCCTCGGCTCGGGCGGTCGACATCACGTCCGGCACGACGCAAATGCAGCTTTCCGTCGACAACGCCAAGGGAGAGCTGATGCCCGGAGCCTATGCCAATGTGAAGGTGGATCTCTCCGGGGTGGCCGGCACATTCCGCATTCCCGTCAGCGCGCTCATCTTCGACGAGAGAGGCCTGCGCGTCGCCACCGTCGCGCAAGACAATCGCGTCGCCTTCAAGACGGTGACGATCGCCCGCGACCTGGGCAACGAGATCGAACTGGCCTCGGGCGTCGCTGCCGACGACCATGTCATCGCCACTCCGCCTGACGGTCTGGCGGAGGGCGACGAAGTCCATATCGTCAAGCTGTCACAGGCCAAGGAAGCCACACCCAAGGTCCCCTAGGCGAAGTGGCGAAAGACTATTCCCGAACCCGGCTGGCCGGGGCCAATGTTGAGACTGGACGCCTACATGCGACCAGGTCGGGGCGGTCCTGCCGATTGCCGCCGCTAACGAGCCTTGATCGCGATCAGAGAGATCGAGACTGTCATCGCGATCACGACAAGCGTCCAAACCACCGCATTGGGCGTCAGGCGCCAACGGTGGCGTTCGGTCATCCGCTTGCGCCACAAGTCGGCGTGGTTCGCGCCTTCGTATTTTCCCGAAGGGCCAGGGCCGGGAGGTTTCTTGTGCTTGGCTCTAGCAGCCATGCCTAGCCGGCGACCGCAAGCACCAGGGCGATGCCCACGCCAATTGCGAGCCCAGTGGCGAGACTTTCTGCCATCCGCATGGCAAAGGCGCCGTAGCGCGTCCGCAGACTGGTTTGCGGGGCTGTCAGGATGCGAGCAAGATCATCGAGCGCGTCTTCCATGCCAAGATTCTAGATCGAAACGGATTCGCTGTGAATCCCCCATCCTCTGGTGCGAAGACACCAGTTCTTAGCGAAGCGTCATCGGAATCCGATAACCCGCCGCTCGGTGTGCCCCCACACCCAGCGGCGGGCTAAGGTGACCGGCGCCTTTTCTCGTGGGGGAGAATTGCCTGAGAGCCCGGCGCCGGCCTAGCGACTAGTGGTCCGCCGCATATGCAAGATAGCTAATTTCTACCTCAAAAGGACATGGTGTGATCGCGTAACCTCTTTGGCAATCGCCCTGGCGATCAGGAATAAACCTCACCGGTGCGGCGGCCCCAATTTGCGAGGATCGCCATGGCAATGAAATTTCCCTTCACGGAAGTCACGCTCGGCAAAAAAGCTGGACGCCGGGACGGGCCTTTCTGTCTATTGCCTCACTTGCCGGCGGTCGGCGGTGCTGGACGTTGCCGCACTGGTGAAACGGCTCGGGCCAGACCATAAATGCCTGCTTTACGTACCAGTTGATGGGATCGCCTACAGTTGTTCGATGGCGCAAGAGTGATCGCGTAGGCGTTGAATTCGAGGGCACCGAGCCAAAGCCGAAGTTCCATTACGGTTGAATGCCGGCTCCGGCCTTCCTGTCTCTAGTGGCAGAAATGTCACGCAATCTGAATATGCAGCGCTTCAACTAGGGCGCGCTTATGATCCGTCTTACCGAGGCGTACCGTCTTGGCTGCGAGGGATGCGGGGACCACTGGAGCGCTCGCTGCGGCAACGCAGCGGGCGCTTCGGATGGGAGCTATGGCGATTTGCACCAGAGCAGGGTTAGCATCCGGCTTTCCGGGCCTTCTGTCAGCCCACTCTCCGGCTGGACCGCCAGCGCGCGGTCTCGATGTCGTCGCGGGAAATCCCCATGTCGCTGAGCATGTCGTCCGGTGAGTCGCTCAGATCGTCAGTTGCCTTCAATAGCGCCCTCTGATCGGCTCGGCGACCAAACCAATCGACAACGGGACCAGCTACGACAAGAGGAAGGTTCATAAGCATAGGAAGGTTCATAAGCATCAAGGCACTCCCTTCACCGCTGCACAAGCTAGGCCGATGCGCCACGAGCGTATGTGACAAGACTCACAGACCCGTTAGTGCCTGCTAATTCAAGAACGTGCCGAGAACATCACGGCCATTCCGTGTTCCATGGAGTGAGCGGGAATGTTTTGCAATGCACGGAAAAACAAGGACTTAGGTGAGAGCGTGCTGCAAATGAGATGTAACACGGTCCGGAGACCATGTTTTCATAGTTCTGCTTGGATATTTCGTTGGCTGGGGAACCTGGATTCGAACCAGGACTAACGGAGTCAGAGTCCGCTGGTCTACCGTTAACCTATTCCCCAGCAGGCGCGGTTGGTGCCGCGCGAAGCGGGCGGCTCAAGCGCCGCGAGCGCTGCCTTGTAGCCGCCATCCGAAAATAGTCAACCCCGCGCCGCAGTTCAACCGCAGCCTTTTTCTCATTCGATCGCGGGCCGCATGGGGACGCTCAGCCTTCGCCGCGGCTGTATTGCGAATGCTCGAAGAACAGCACCACGCCGAGCCCGATCAGCAGCGGGATGATCAGGTAGAACAGGCGGAACACCAGGAGTGCGGCGAGCACGCCGACCGGATCCATGTGCGACAGTCCGGCCAGGAAGACCACCTCGAAGACGCCGAGGGCGCCCGGCGCATGCGACAGCAACCCGACCGAAAAGGATATCATGAAGACGCCGAGCACGACGAAATAGCCGGGATTGCCGGCCGCCGGCAAGGCAAAGTAGATGATGGCCGCCGCCGCGAGCAGCTCGACCGGGCCGATCAGCAATTGCCGCGCCACGATCGGCAGTGCCGGGTAATGCAGCTGGAAGCTGCCGACCTTGAGCGGGCTCAGATGCAGCCAGCTGCAGAACACATAGACCGCAACCAGGATCAGCATGGCGAGGCCGGCGGCTGTTGCCAGCTCGTGGTGCGGGGTCGTGGTAAAACGGTCGACGATCTGCGGCTCCAGCACCAGCACGAGGCCCCCGACAAGCAGGCTGGAGAGCACGAAGGTGATCCAGCAGATCGCCACCAGAACGCCGACATCCTGACCGGTCAGCCCCCTGGTGCCATAGGCGCGGTAGCGGATCACCGCGCCCGACAGCACCGAGCCGCCGATATTGTGCGACAGCGCATAGGTGGTGAAGGAGCAGAGCGTGACGAACAGCCACGAAACTTTCTTGCCGATATGGAGCAGCGCAATGTGGTCGTAGCCGGCGAGGGAGGCATAGGCGACGACCGAGCTCAGCGCCGCCAGCACCCAGGCGCGCGGGGGGATGGCGACGATACCGGCCCAGACGTCGTCGAGTGAGATGCCGCGCAACTCATGGATGAGCAGCCAGAGCGAGAACACCACGGCCGCTATGCCGATGACCGGCCAGAAATAGCGCGTCCAGTTCATGGCGTCGTCGTCATGCGATTAAGCTCATTGCTATGATGTCGCCCAAACCCGTTCCAAGTCTCATTGAGACATGCCTGATTGAAGCCGGCTATTCAACCGGCATGAGGTGGCCCCTGCGTGACGGCGCCAAAAATCGGGCCATGCGCTCTTGGTGATTGCAAAGCGCGCTGCTAGTCTGTTCTCAACTTGAACAAATCGAGGTGCCTGCTGCGTCCTTGCTGGTTCGCGCGGCGCCGAAAGGAATTGAAGTGGAAGACCACGATACCGGCGCGGGCGCGTCGGCAGTGGGCGTGTCCGGGGCATCGCCGGCGGTACCGGCGGGCCCGCCCGCGGGGCGTTTCAGCCGCCATGCGGGCGCGCACGCAACAAGACATGCCGACAATCAAGGCGAGAACCCGAAAGGCAAAACGCGCAAGCGCCGCAAGCGCAGGCGAGGCCGCAAGGTTTTCGCACGTGATGAGAACGGCGGAATACCCTCGCCGGGGCCCGTCGCCGCTCCCGCCAGCCTTGCGCCTGAACCCGCGCCGATCGTCCCCCAGCCGCGACCGTCGCCTCCAAATGGCGCGCGCCCGCCGCATCAGGAACTGCCGGTATTCGCAGCGCTCGATCTCGGCACCAACAATTGCCGGCTGCTGGTCGCGGTGCCCGCCCGCCACGGCCAGTTCCGCGTCATCGATGCGTTCTCGCGCATTGTCAGGCTGGGCGAGGGGCTTTCGGCCAGCGGCCGGCTCGGCCAGGCGGCCATGGACCGTGCCGTCGAGGCGTTGAAGGTCTGCGGAGACAAGCTGCGCAACCGCAAGATCAGGAAGGCGAGGCTGATCGCCACCGAGGCCTGCCGCTCGGCCGAAAACGGCGTCGAGTTCCTCGAACGGGTCGAGCGCGAGGCCGGTCTGAAGCTGGAGATCATCGATCGCCAGACCGAGGCCCGGCTGGCCGTCTCCGGCTGCGGCTCGCTGGTCGAGCGCGAAACGCGCGGCGTGGTGCTGTTCGACATCGGCGGCGGCTCGTCCGAGATCGCGTTGATCGACCTCACGCGCGGTCAGCGCTCGCCGCAGCTTGCCAACCACATCGTCTCCTGGACGTCGCTGCCCGTGGGTGTCGTCTCGCTCGCCGAACGTTTCGGCGGCCGCACGGTGACGCGCGAGACCTTCGCCGCCATGGTCGATGACGTTGCGGTGCGGCTCAAGGCCTTCGACGGGCGCAACCGGCTCGCGCATGTGCTCGCCAGTCCGAATTTCCATCTGCTCGGCACCTCCGGCACGGTGACGACGCTGGCCGGCGTCCATCTCGACCTCGAGCGCTACGATCGCCGCCGCGTCGACGGGTTGTGGATGGACCGTCAGAGCGTCGACCGCATGGTGGAAAAACTGATCGGCTGGGATTTCCAGCAGCGCGTCGCCAATCCCTGCATCGGCGCCGACCGCGCCGACCTGGTGCTTGCCGGCTGCGCCATCCTGGAGGCGATCCGCGGCGTATGGCCGTCGGAGCGGCTGCGGGTCGCCGACCGCGGCCTGCGCGAAGGCATCTTGAGCGAACTGATGGCCGATGACGGCGTCTGGCGTCATGACGGGCGTGGCCGGTGATGAGCAGGAAGCCAGAGAAGCCGGGCTCGGCCGGCATGCGCGTGCTGAAGACCCGGATCAAGAAGAAGAGCGGCCTGAAGGAATCCTCGCGCCGCTGGCTCGAGCGGCACATGAACGACCCCTATGTGCAGCGCTCCAAGGCCGATGGTTACCGTTCGCGCGCCGCCTACAAGCTCACCGAGATCGACGACAAGCATCATCTTTTGAAACCCGGCATGAAGGTGATCGACCTCGGCGCCGCGCCCGGCGGCTGGTGCCAGGTGGCGGCGGCCCGCACCAAATCGAGCGCGGAAAACCCGCATGTCGTCGGCATCGACTATCTTGAGATGGACGCCGTGCCGGGCGCCGTCATCCTGCAGATGGATTTCCTCGATCATGACGCGCCGCAAAAGCTGTCAGACGCGCTCGGCGGTCAGCCCGATGTCGTCCTGTCGGACATGGCGGCCCCCACCACCGGGCACCGCCGGACCGATCATCTGCGCACCATGCATTTGTGCGAAGTGGCGGCGGATTTCGCCCTGCAGGTTTTGAAGCCCGGCGGCCATTTCCTCGCCAAGACCTTTCAGGGCGGGGCCGAGAACGAGCTGCTCTCGCGACTCAAGCAGAATTTCCGCTCGGTTCATCATGTGAAGCCGCCGGCCTCGCGCGACGAGTCGGTGGAGCTTTATCTGCTGGCGAAGGAGTTCAAGGGGTAGCGCCTAACCTTCTCCCCTTGTCAGGAGAGAAGGGAAAGGTGGCGCTCATTTCCCCGCGGTCCCCACCGCCTCCAGCGTCTTCGGCGTCGTCAATTTGCCATGTCCCGACACCGCATTGCCGGCGTCCGGCGCCAGCCGCATGAAGGTTAGCGATGCCGCCGCCGAAACCGCCGCGACGATGAAGAAGGCGATGTGGAAATCGCCAAGCGTCAGCGGGCCGCCATGGATCGAGGTCGACACTTCGAGGATGCCGCCGGCCAGCGCCACGCCAAGCGCGATCGACAGCTGCTGGAACACGGCAACGATCGGCGTCGCCTTGCTGGTGTCGGCGGTCGATACTTCGGCGTAGGACAGCGCGTTGACGCCGGTGAAGAACATCGAGCGGATGAAGCCGCCGACCAAAAGGATCGCGAGCATCAGCGCATAGGGGGTTGCGGGGGTGAAAAGGCCGTAGATGGCAATCGAGCCGGCGGCGATCAGCGATCCCCAGATCAGCACCCGCCGGAACCCGGCGAGCCTGAAGAGCAGCGCGGTGACGAACTTCATGCCGATGGCGCCGACCGCGGAGACGAAGGTGATCATACCGGACTGGAACGGCGTCAGCCCGAAGCCGATCTGGAACATCAGCGGCAGCAGGAAAGGCACCGCGCCGATGCCGATGCGGAACAGCGAGCCGCCGAGCACGGAGGAGCGGAACACCTGGTTTCTGAAGAGCTCCAGCGCCAACAGCGGGTTCCTGGCGCGCCGAGCATGCAGCAGATAAAGCACGCCCGAAACCAGGCCGACGGCAACGGTAATCAAGCCGGCGATCGGCGGCAAAGCGGGGAGGCTGACCACCGAGAGGCCGAACACGATGCCGGACGCCGCGAGGCCGCTGAGCACGAAGCCCGGGAAGTCGAGCGGCGGCGTTTTGGCGGGGTCGGTTTCCGGCAAATAGCGGGTGGCAAGCCAGATGCCCAAAAGCCCGATCGGCACGTTGATCAAAAAGATCCAGTGCCAAGTGAAATAGGTGGTGATGAAGCCGCCGATCGGCGGGCCGACCAACGGCCCGACCAGCGCCGGCACCGTCAGCCATGACATCGCCGCGACGAGCTCGCTCTTTGGCGTCGCGCGCACCAGCACCAGGCGCCCGACCGGCGTCATCATGGCGCCGCCCATGCCTTGCAGGAAACGCGACACCACGAAGGCCGGCAGCGAATTGGAGAAGGCGCAGGCGACCGAGCCGGCAATGAAGACGGCGATCGCGGCGCGAAACACGTTCTTGGCCCCGAACCGGTCCGCCATCCAGCCGCTAATCGGAATGAAGATTGCCAGCGACACGAGATAGGCCGTCAGCGCCAGCTTCAGCGCGATCGGGCTGGTGTGGATGTCGATGGCGATTGCCGGCAGCGAGGTCGCGATCACGGTCGAATCCATGTTCTCCATGAAAAGTGCGACCGCCAGGATGAGCGGGATGATGCGGTTCAAGGGGACGCCCTGATTTGACTTCGCGATTCCGGGCCTGGCTTTGGGGGCGAGCCGGCACGCTGGGGCGGTACCACCAATTGGCCCGGATGTCGCATTAATTTGCTGTCACTTTTGTGCGACCGCAACCCTCGCTGGGAATCATCGCGCGCGCCGCTTGATAAACAGAGCCTCTGGGTTATTGTAGTGAAAATAACTACAGGTTATGCAGCCATGGACGAAACCGTTTCGGCAGCCGATGCCAATCGCAGGTTCTCCCACATCCTGCGTGATGTACGCGAGGGCCACAGCTACGTCGTGACCACCCATGGGCGGCCGGTGGCGCGGATCGTGCCTGCGCAGAAGCGCGAGGGCGTGGCCTCCCGCTCGCACGCAGCATTGCTGTCGCGCCTCGAACGGCAGCCGATCCTCAATGCCGGACACTGGACCCGCGATGAACTTTATGAGGACGATCGGTGAAGGTCGCCATCGACCCCAACGTCCTGGCCTATGCTGAGGGCGTTAACAACGCAGAGAAGCGCGACGTCGTTATCGAACTGCTACGCAACGTTCCACGAGAGGCCGCAGTCATTCCGGTCCAGGTGCTGGGCGAACTGTTCAATGTTCTCGTCCGCAAGGCCGGAAGACATTCCCAGGAAGCTCGGGATAAGCTGCTTAGCTGGAGCGACGCCTTCGCGGTTGCCGGAACGACGCCGGAAGTGATGATGAAGGCTGTCGATCTTGCGGCAGACCATCGTTTCGGCATCTGGGATGCTGTCATTCTTTCGACTGCTTCGCAAACGGGTTGCCGGCTACTCCTGTCGGAAGATCTGCAGGATGGCTTTACCTGGGGCGGTGTAACAGTCGTCAATCCTTTTGCATCGCCGCGGCACGCTCTGCTGGATGCTCTCCTAGGTGCGGAATAGGAACCTGAAGCGTCTCGCAACGATCGGCTTTTCATCGCCTGCGGGACGTGTTACCAGCCAGCGCCAATCCTGAAAGGGAAGATGAGAGTCGGCGCTGGCCATTTCGGCCCAGCGCCTTTTCCGCATTCAAAAAGGACTGGCCATGGCAAAAATCATCGAGACGTCCACCGGCGCATTGGCGCTGACCTTCGACGACGTGCTGTTGCAGCCCGGCCATTCCGAGGTCATGCCCGGCGAGACCGATATCCGCACCCGCATCGCCACCGACATCGACCTCAACGTGCCGATCCTCTCGGCCGCCATGGACACGGTCACCGAAGCGAGGCTGGCGATCGCCATGGCGCAAGCCGGCGGCATCGGCGTCATCCACCGCAATTTTTCTCCGGCCGAGCAGGCCGAGCAGGTCAGGCAGGTGAAGAAGTTCGAATCCGGCATGGTGGTCAATCCTGTTACCATCGGCCCCGACGCCACGCTCGCCGACGCCCTGGCACTGATGCGCGCTCATGGCATTTCCGGCATTCCGGTAGTCGAGAACGGCGGCACCGGCGGTCATACGGTCGGCCGGCTGGTCGGGATCCTCACCAACCGCGACGTGCGCTTCGCCTCCGATCCGTCGCAGAAGGTCTACGAATTGATGACCCGTGAGAACCTGATCACGGTGAAAGAGAATGTCGACCAGGACGAGGCCAAGCGCCTGTTGCACAAGCATCGCATCGAGAAGCTGGTGGTGGTCGACCGCAAGGGCAATTGCGTCGGCCTGATCACCGTCAAGGATATCGAGAAGTCGCAGCTCAACCCGCACGCCACCAAGGACGCTCAGGGGCGGCTGCGCGCAGCGGCCGCCACCAGCGTCGGCGACGACGGCTTCGAGCGCGCCGAGCGCCTGATCGATGCCGGCGTCGACCTTTTGGTCATCGACACCGCGCACGGCCATTCGCAGCGCGTGCTGGACGCGGTGACGCGGGCGAAGAAGCTCTCCAATTCGGTGCGCATCCTGGCCGGCAACGTGGCCACCGCCGAGGGCACGCAGGCGCTGATCGATGCCGGCGCCGACGCCGTCAAGGTCGGTATCGGCCCCGGCTCGATCTGCACCACCCGCATCGTCGCCGGCGTCGGCGTGCCGCAGCTCTCGGCGATCATGTCGGCGGTTGAGACGGCTGAGAAGTCGGGCGTGAGCGTCATCGCCGATGGCGGCATCAAATATTCGGGCGATCTCGCCAAGGCGCTCGCTGCCGGCGCAAGTGCCGCCATGATCGGCTCGCTGCTTGCCGGCACCGACGAGAGCCCGGGCGAGGTCTATCTGCACCAGGGCCGCTCCTTCAAGGCTTATCGCGGCATGGGTTCGGTCGGCGCCATGGCGCGTGGCTCGGCCGATCGCTACTTCCAGGCCGAGGTGCGCGACACCTTGAAACTGGTTCCGGAGGGCATCGAAGGCCAGGTTCCCTACAAAGGACCTGTGGCTGGCGTGCTGCACCAGCTTGCGGGCGGCCTGAAAGCCGCTATGGGTTATGTCGGTGGGCGCGATCTTGCCGAGTTCCGCGAACGCGCCACCTTTGTGCGCATATCAAACGCCGGACTTCGTGAAAGCCACGCCCATGACGTCACGATCACCCGCGAAAGCCCGAACTATCCGGGCGGACTTTGATCAGGCGGACGAGCGGCCGGATCGCTTGGGGCTATGGCGCAACCTGATCGTCACGGTGTTGCGCCTGTCGCGTCACGCGGCGGCGCTCTCGATTGGGTCCGCGGCGATCTTCATCGCCATGACGGCGCTCGAGTTCTTTTATTTCCGCCACCTGAGCGGCGGGCTTCCTTCGCTCGACATGCGTGTTACCGGCTTCACGCCGGATGAGGGCATGGCATGGCTGACGGCGCTCGGCCGGCGCGGCAGCGAGATCATCATCGTTTGGCATTATCTGACGTTTGATCTGCTCTTCCCGGCGCTGCTGTCGCTCACCTTGCTCAGCCTGATCCTGGCCTTCGGCAGGCGGCTGAGCACTTTCCGCTCCATGCCCGCGCAATTGAAGGCGCTGTCGGCACTGGTCCTGGTGTTGCCCTATACGATCGCCGACTACGCGCAGAACTTCGCCGTGGCGCGGCTTTTGTCGGATTTCCAGTCGGCCAATCCCGACTCGCTGGCCTTCGCCTCGTCGCTGACCGTGACAAAGTTCACGCTTCTGGCGATCCCCTTCGCGGTCGTTGCGGTCCTGGCGCTTGCCGGGCAGCGGCGGCGTTAAACGGTAGGGGCAAGATGAACCAGACCGCCATCTTCTGGCCGATGCTGGCGCAGGTGCTGCTGGTCTACATCGTCTATCTGGTGATGCTGAAGCGGCGTTATCTTGCCGTGAAGTCCGGCGAGGCCAAGATCAGCCAGTACAAGGTCCGCTCGACCGAGCCGGCCTCAAGCGTTACCGTCGCCAACAACCTCATCAACCAGTTCGAGCTGCCGGTCCTCTTTCACGTGCTATGCTTGGCGCTGTTCGTTACCAATGGCGTGAATTACCTGACGCTGACGCTGATGTGGCTCTTCGTCGTCACGCGCTATGTGCACGCCTGGGTGCATCTCAGCAGAAACTATCTGCTGCACCGCAGCCGCGCCTTCTTCCTCGGCGCGGGCATCCTTCTCGTCGCCTGGATCTGGTTCGCGCTGCACCTGCTTGGGGCGGTGTAGATTGATGCATGTCGCCCAGAAGCGTGCGCGGTTCTGGGACAACGACACGCCATGAAATTCAAGTATTTGAAGCGGTTGCCGGAATCCGTTTCGGCGCGACGCGCTTTAAAGGTCGAACACCGCTATCCTGCGCTTGTCGAACTTGATGCCGATCTCGCCGCGCACCAGTCTAAGCGCCTGTTCGCCAAACACGGCACGCCGCCAGCCTTGCAGCGCCGGCACGTCGGCGGCATCACCCTCGGCGGCGATGCGGTCGATGTCGTCGCTCGAGGCGAGCACCTTGGAGGCGACGCCTTCCTTCTCGGCGACGATCCTGAGCAGCACCTTGAGCAGTTCCGCCGCCGCGCTCGAGCCCTCCGGCGGCTGGAACGTCTTCGGCAGTTTGGGCATCGCTTCCTTCGGAAGGGAAAGGGCGGTGTTGACGGCGCTGAGCAGCGCGGTTGCCGTCGCCGAACGCTCCCAGCCCTTCGGCGTCGTCCGCAGCCGCCCCAATGCAGTCGCGTCGCGCGGCGCCTGTTGCGCGATTTCGTAGATCGCATCGTCCTTGAGCACGCGGCCGCGCGGCACGTCGCGCTCGCGCGCCTCGCGTTCGCGCCATGCCGCCACCGCCTGCACGATCGCCAGCTCCTGCGGCTTGCGCAGCCGCATCTTCAGCCGCTTCCAGGCATCCTCCGGATGCGGATCGTAGGTCTGGCGCGAGGTGAGGACGTCCATCTCCTCGTTGAGCCAGTGGGCGCGGTCCTCGCGCCTCAGCTCGGCGCTGAGGTGCTCATATACCTTGATCAGGTGGGTGACGTCGGCGAGCGCGTATTCGAGTTGCTTGTCGGAGAGCGGCCGGTGCCGCCAGTCGGTGAAGCGCGAGGATTTGTCGAGCCGCGCGCCGGTGATGCGCTGCACCAGCTGATCGTAGGAGACGCTGTCGCCGAAGCCGCAGACCATGGCCGCCACCTGCGTGTCGAACACCGGATGCGGCACCAGATCGCCCAGATGAACGATGATTTCGATGTCCTGGCGTGCGGCGTGAAAAACCTTGACCACCGCTTCGTTGGCCATCAGCCGGAAGAAGGATTTGAGGTCGATGTCGGGCGAAAGCGGATCGATCAGCGCCGTCACGCCCGGCGCGGCCATCTGGATGAGGCAGAGGATCGGCCAGAAGGTCGTTTCGCGGATGAATTCGGTATCGACGGTTACGAATTCGGACTTTTCGAACGCCGCGATGACGCTCTCGAGTTCTTTCTGGGTGGTGATGACGTGCATCAATTCGCTTTTGGCATCATATCAGGCCTCTTTTCAATTTCAGCCGCAAGCGCTTTCGTCAAGCCGCAGCTAGAGCAATTCCAGGAAAAGTGACGAACGGTTTTCCGTCCGGAATTGCGTAAAAACAAAGAGATAGAGCGGTTCGGCGCTTCCGCGAAACGCTGAAACGCTCTAGTCCTGCTTGTCGGAATCGCCGCCCCGCCGCGCCAGTCGCGCGAACAGCGTCGACGTGCGCAAAAGCGCGGTGAAGCGGCTGCGGCTGCCGGCCGGCACACCCGACCGCACCTGCATGCGGTAGAGGATTACGATGATGAGAACGGCATAGACGACGGCGTTGAAAACGAACAGCGCGCTCGGCCCGAAATGTTGCATCACCGCCGAGGCCGCAATCGGACCGCCGATCGCGCCGAAGGAGTAGAACAGCATCAACGCCGCGTTGATCAGCACGAATTCGCCTTTGCCGGCGCGGTCGTTGGCATGCGCTGCCGATAGTGAATAGAGCGGCATGGCGAAGCTGCCGAAGATGAAAACGATGATGAAGTTGAGGAACGGGTCGGCGCGCGCCACGAAGGCCAGCGCCAGCGCGGCAAGCATGGCGCAGCACGTCGTCGCCAACAGCACCGAGCGCCGGTCTCGGCGGTCGGAGAGATAGCCAAGCGGATATTGGATGAGGGCGCCTCCAAAAATGCCGACGCTGACGAAGGTCACGACATCGGCAACCGACATGCCGATCTCCTCGGCATAGACCGGCGACAGCGTGCGAAAGGCGCTGTTTGTGAGGCCGACGGCGATGCAGCCGATCGAGCCGAGCGGCGAGATCCGCCAGACGCGCGGCAGGTCGAGCTTGACGTCTTCCGGAGGCGCCGGGTTCGAGCGGTCCCCGAGCGAGACCGGCACCAGCGAAAAGGTGATCATCATCGACATGACGGCGAAGATGGCGAAGCCGCCGGCGCCGAAGATCGGAATCAGGAATTGCGCGCCGGTAACCGAGCCGATGTCGACCATGCGATATATGGCGAGCACCCGGGCGCGGTCCTTGTTGCCGACGCCGGAATTCAGCCAGGCTTCCATGACGGTGAACAGGCCGGCGAAGCAGAAGCCGCCGGCAAAGCGCACCGCGCACCACATGACGGGGTCGATGACGAGCACCAGAAGCAGCGTGCCGACCGAGGCGATCGCGGCCAGCGCGGCAAAAGTCCGGACGTGGCCGACCGCCTTCAGGATACGCGTGACGGCCAGGCAGCCGAGCAGGAAACCGGCGAAATAGAACGTGCCCATCAGGCCGATATCGGAAGCGGAAAAGCCTTCCTGCGCGCCGCGCAGGGCAATCAGCGTGCCCTGCAGCCCGTTGCCGCCAAGCAGGATGCCTGCGGCAATCAGGAGCGGAATAAGCGGGCGGATGGACGACATTAAAGAGAGGCAATCACGGATCTGTGACCTCTTCTTGGACCATAGATCCTGTCAACGCCAGCGGCAAATGCAACTTCACATCCTTGCACCCGGCCGAGGAGATGGGCTGCCAATCGGGGTAGGGGTGTCCTAAGCCTTGCCGGCCCGTATTTCTATCTCCAGCTCGACCGTAGCAGGTGTCTCGCCCGGAAACGCATGGATGTGCTCCGCGGCCGGCCTCCGGCCAAGTGAACCTACCGTCAGCAGGCTGAGCGCGATAAAGGGGATGCCGGTGCCATAGGCGGAGCGGATGCCCCAATGGTCCGATACGAAGCCGAGCAGCGGCGGGCCGAGCAGGAAAGCGATGAAGGAAATCTGCGAGAGCGCCGCGACGTTGATCGCCGCCGGGCGATCCGTCCGTTGCGCGGCGGCGGAGATCGCCAGCGGGAAGAGGGCGCTGATGCCGATGCCCAACAGGGCAAAGCCAAGCATCGAAACGGCCGGCAGCGGCGAGAAGAAGACGATGAGCACGCCGGCCGCCATCGCTGCCAAGAGCACGCGCGCGACCCCGCTTGGCGAGTGGCGGTCGACGAAGGAGTCGGCGAAAAAGCGTGTGGTTGCCTGCGAGAAGGCAAACAGCGCCACCGTCAATCCGGCGACGAAGGGGCCGGAGTCGAAGACGGTGCGCATGTAGATCGCCGACCAGTCGATGCTGGCGCCTTCGAGGAGCATCGCCGAAAGCGTCACGGCGACCAGGACCAGGATCGGCAATGTCGGCCGCGCGAACATCGGCGCCTTGTCGCCGGAGTTGGCGAAGCGGGCGGGCGCCGGCTCGAAGCCGCCGAGAAACAGAGCCGTTGCAATGGTCACCATCGGCACCACCAGCGCCAGATGCAACTGCGGCGACAGGCCGAGATGCGCCATGGCGCCGCCGAACAGCCCGGCGCCGAAGAAGCCCGCGCTCCAGAAGGAGTGCGCCCGGTTCATGATTCGGCGCTTGAGCAGGAACTCCGTCCGGTCGGCCTCGACATTGAGGATGATCTCGACGCTGCCGATCATCAGACCGACCGGCAGCAGCATCAGGAACAGCCCAAGCGGCCCCGGCGCGTGCACCGCGACCGAATAGGCGAGCGCCAGAAGCGGGACGAGCCAGAGCAGCGCGCGCCGAAAGCCGACACGCTCAAGGACGGGCGTCGCCAGCGTCAATGCGGTCAAAGTGCCGATCGGCGTCCCGATTAGGCTGAGCCCCAGCGTGCCGTCCTCGATCGCCATGGCGTGCTTGATGTCCGGCAAGCGCGGAAAAATGTTGCCCATCGCGAAGGAGTAGATCGCGAAACCGGCATAGACGCGATGCTGAGGGGCGAGTTTCAAGCCAAAGGTCATTGCGACTTTCCATCGGGGAAGGGCGGACGGCACTGCGCACTTTCTTGCATGAACACGCAAAACATGCAAGAACATGCACAAAGAAATAGGATCGTGCATGCTCACCGAGGAACGGTATCAATTTATTCGCGACCGGCTGGCAGCGGAAGGCAAGGTCCTGGCTGGCGAGCTCGCCAGCCGCTTCGGCGTTTCGGAAGACACGGTTCGCCGCGATCTGCGGGAACTGGCCAAGGCCGGGCAGTTGCGTCGCGTGTATGGCGGTGCGGTAGCGCCGGCGCCTTTCGCAGCGGCAACGATCAGCGAGCGCGCTCGCCACGCCCCTGAGGAGAAGCTACGCCTTGCGAAGGCCGCAGTCGGTATGCTGAGATCCGGACAGGCCCTGTTCATTGACGGCGGTACGACCAACGAAGCGATCGCCAGGGCCATCCCGCGCGATATCGAGCTGACGGTCGCTACCAATTCGCTGGGCGTCGCATCGGCACTCGCCGATCTGCCCCTGGTCGAGCTGATTGTGCTGGGCGGCCGGTATGTCCGCGACCTCGGCACCTGCGTAGGCGGCGATACGCTGGCCGCCGTGGCGCAGCTTGGCGCCGATATGTTCTTCCTTGGCTCCTGCGGCCTCGATGCCTCGCGTGGCGTCACCGCCTTCGATTCGGCGGAAGCGGAGGTCAAGCGCGCCATGGCCAGGAATAGCGCCGGCATCGTGATCGCCGTCACCAACGACAAGCTCGCCACCGCGGCGCCTTATCGCGTCGCCGCGCCCGAGGCGATAAGCCATCTGGTGGTGGACAAGACGGCGCCTCCAGCCATCCTTGCCGATTTCGAGCGCCTGGGTGCCGAAATCCACTTTGCCTGACCTGGGGCACCGCGCCTGCGTGTGACCGCTTGCCTTGACAAAGGCGGCCTCTCATGCGCTTTTCGCGCCAATTTTCGAGCCGGGCTTTCGCCCGCAATTCCGGACTCCACCAATGACAATGCATCGTTACCGCAGCCACACCTGTGCCCAATTGAGAAAGACCGACGTCGGCAATTCGGTCCGCCTGTCCGGCTGGGTGCATCGCGTGCGCGACCATGGCGGGCTGCTGTTCATCGATCTGCGCGACCATTACGGCCTGACCCAGATCGTCGCCGATCCGGACTCGCCGGCCTTCAAGGTCGCCGAGACGGTGCGCGGCGAATGGGTGATCCGCGTCGACGGCGAGGTCAAGGCGCGCCTGCCGGAGACCGTCAACGCCAATTTGCCGACTGGCGGGATCGAGATTTTCGCGCGCGAGATCGAAGTGCTGTCGGCGGCCAAGGAACTGCCGCTGCCGGTGTTCGGCGAGCCTGAATACCCCGAGGACATCCGCCTGAAATACCGCTTCCTCGACCTGCGCCGCGAGACGCTGCACAGGAACATCGTTGCGCGCACCAAGATCATCGCCGAGATGCGCAAGCGCATGGACGAGGTTGGTTTCACCGAGTTCTCGACGCCGATCCTGACCGCGTCGTCGCCCGAAGGCGCGCGCGACTTCCTGGTGCCCTCGCGCATCCATCCCGGCACCTTCTATGCCCTGCCGCAGGCGCCGCAGCAGTATAAGCAGCTGATCATGGTCTCCGGCTTCGACCGCTACTTCCAGATCGCGCCCTGCTTCCGTGACGAGGATCCGCGCGCCGACCGCCTGCCCGGCGAGTTCTATCAGCTCGACCTCGAGATGAGCTTCGTCGAGCAGGATGACGTGCTCTCCACCATGGAGCCGGTGCTTCGCGGCGTCTTCGAGACCTTTGCCGCCGGCAAGCCGGTGACTCAGCAATTCCGCCGCATTCCCTTCGACGAGGCGATGCGGACCTACGGCACCGACAAGCCGGACCTGCGCAACCCGATCGAGATGCAGGCGGTCTCGGATCATTTCCGCGATTCCGGCTTCAAGGTCTTCGCCAACATCCTGGCCAACGATCCGAAGGCCGAAGTCTGGGCTATCCCCGCCAAGACCGGCGGCAGCCGCGCCTTCTGCGATCGCATGAACTCCTGGGCGCAGGGCGAGGGCCAGCCAGGCCTCGGATACATCTTCTGGCGCAAGGAGGGCGACAAGCTCGAAGGCGCCGGACCGATCGCCAAGAACATCGGTGAGGAACGCACCGAGGCGGTGCGCCAGCAGCTTGGCCTTGCCGATGGCGACGCCGCCTTCTTCGTTGCCGGCGACCCGAAGAAGTTCGTTTCCTTCGCGGGCGCCGCGCGCACCCGCGCCGGCGAGGAATTGAACCTCGTCGACCGCGATCGCTTCGAGCTCTGCTGGATCGTCGACTTCCCGTTCTTCGAATGGAACGAGGACGAGAAGAAGATCGACTTCGCCCACAATCCGTTCTCCATGCCGCAAGGCGGCATCGACGCGCTCGGCGGTCAGGAGCCGCTGGGCATCAAGGCGTTCCAATACGACATGGTCTGCAACGGTTTCGAGATCGCTTCCGGCGGCATCCGCAATCACCTGCCGGAGACCATGGTCAAGGCCTTCGAGATGGTCGGCCTCGATCGCCAGACGGTCGAGGAGCGCTTCGGCGGCCTCTACCGCGCCTTCCAGTACGGCGCGCCGCCGCATGGCGGCATGGCGGCCGGCATCGACCGCATCGTCATGCTTTTGGTCGGCGCCAAGAACCTGCGCGAGGTCACCATGTTCCCGATGAACCAGCAGGCCTACGACCTGCTGATGAACGCGCCTTCGGAGGCAACCCCGCAGCAGCTTCGGGAGCTGTCGCTGCGCGTCGCCGTGGCGAAGAAGGACTGACGAGAGGACTCTTCCTGAATCGATGGTAGCTCCGGGAGCGATTGGCGGCTGGCGATCGCTCCCAGAGCCATTTTCTCAAGGATTGGGTCAGAGCGTGTGGGCAACCGCCCGGATTTCAACCAATTGCTGCGGGAATGCCAAACCCGAGACCCCGAGGAGGGTCACGGCGGGCCGGTGTGGTCCGACATACTCTTGTAAAGAGCGACGAACGCCTTCGTCGAGGAGATCAGGCCCTGATCTTACGAAAACGGCGATCCGGATCATCCGAACCGCCGTTCGACAATGCTGGCAGGTGCGAAGCGCCCCGATCAGTCCTCGTTCGCCTTGACCTTCACGCCCAGCGTCTTCGGCAGGTCGAGCGGGTTGGACATGGCGCCGGCCATGATCAGCGCGAACGGCACCGACGCCGGCGGTTCGGCCGAGATCTCTAGGCTCTTGGGGTCGTCGAGGAACTTGTTGACCGCGGCCGACACCTCGGCCGTCAGTTCGGGATTGTTGAGCTGCGCCATGCCGAACGGCACGATCGCCTTGGCCTGGTTGGCGACGTCCTTGCCGGACATGCCCTGCTGCTTGCCGACATAGTCGAGCACCTTGCCGGTCAGCGAATCGTCGTCGAAGCGCACCGAGGCGCCGTTGAAGGACAGCTGCTGCAAGAGGCCGAGCATGGCCATGCCCTGCGCGGAATTGTCGGCACCCTCCGGCTGTGCGGCGAACTTCTTTTGCATCTCCTGCATCGACTTGATGAAGTCGAGGGTGTAGCCGCCGAGATTGAAGGTCATGCCGAGCGTGCCGGCATTCTCGACCGAGATGTCGTATTTCGAGAGCTCCATCTTGCCGTCGCTGGGCTGCCAGGTGCCGGCCATCGAGACCGTACCGGAGATGTTCTGGTAGCCGAGCGCTTGGATCGCCTCCTTCGACTTCGGGTCCTCGACCAGTGTCAGGTCGGCGTTGAACTTTTCCGTGTTGGCGGTGAAATCCATCGCCTTGCCGTCGGCCGGCGGGGTGATCTGGACGGCCAGCCCGTCCATCGAGAAGGCCGTCTTGTCGCCGACCTTGACCGTCATGTTGGAGAGCTCGGCCGACTTGTACATCATCAGCGAGCCGAGTGGGTCGGTGCTGCCTTCGGCCGGCACCTTCATGCCGTGAATGACAACGGGGCTGAGGTTGAGCGTCACGCCGTCCTGGCTGCGCTCGAATGCCGAGCTCGAGACGGTCGCGATCTCGAAGCCGCCATTGGCCTCGGTGATGCCCTCCAGCTTCACGTCGCCGATCGGCAGGGCTTGCTTTTCAGCTGCCGGCTTGATGGACACGCCCTGCAGCACCGCGTTCGAATCGTCGCCGGAGACGCCGGTCCAGGAAATGTCGACGCCCTGGGCGGCAAGGGCCGCCTTGACGCGCTCGGCCACCGCCGGATCGGCGGCGAAGGCGGTGTTGAGCGGCAGGGTCAGCAGAAAGGTTGAAAAAACCAGTTTCTTGAGCATTGAGCGTTGAATTGTCATGGCGAGTTCCCTGTCCTGAAAAGTGTTTTTGAATTCTACTCCATCACCATTCCGCGACGAACGGGTCGGGAACAAGGCGTTTCCCGGCACATTTGTCGAAAACGGCGATGAAAAGCAAACCCGGCCGGCACGCTTTGCATGATGCGGTGAATTTGTCATGAAGACCGCGGCTCTCCTGCGCCGGCGCGTTGCCTGCCCAGATAGAGGGCGCATGTAACAGATTGATGTTGGCCGGTTAGCCCGCTTGCTGCCGAGGCCGGTTGCAGAATGGGCAAACTGGAATGCTCGCCTTGCCGGTTCCGTGAAATCCTTCACGTCGCCATTTGCGACGAATCCGCCGACTGCCAACCCGGCGCTTGCCGCGAATCACCCGCTCGGCTAGTCCAAATCCATGGGCAAAAGGCATTTGCCGCCTGAAGACAATGGCGGCGGCGACAACATCGAACCGGTCGATCTGAAGGAAGCGCTCGAGAAGCGCTATCTCGCCTATGCGCTGTCCACCATCATGCATCGGGCGCTGCCGGATGTGCGCGACGGACTGAAGCCGGTCCATCGCCGCATCATGCATGCCATGCGGCTCTTGCGGCTCAACCCGGATCAGGGCTTCGCCAAATGCGCCCGCATCGTCGGCGAGGTGATGGGTAAGTTCCATCCGCATGGCGACCAGTCGATCTACGACGCGCTGGTGCGCCTCGCGCAGGAATTCTCGATGCGCTACCCGCTGGTCGACGGGCAGGGCAATTTCGGCAATATCGACGGCGATAACGCCGCCGCCATGCGCTACACCGAGGCGCGCATGACGGAGGTGGCGACCGAGCTGCTTGCCGGCATCACCGAGGACGCCGTCGACTTCCGGCCGACCTATAATGAGGAGGACGAGGAACCCTCCGTTCTTCCCGGCGCCTTCCCGAACCTGCTCGCCAACGGCTCGTCCGGCATTGCGGTCGGCATGGCGACCTCGATCCCGCCGCACAACGCCGCCGAGCTTTGCGACGCGGCACTTCATCTGATCGAGCATCCGGACGCGCCGGTGGCGAAGCTGATGGATTTCGTCCAAGGGCCGGATTTCCCGACCGGCGGCATCATCGTCGACAGCCGCGCCTCGATCCTCGAAGCCTATGAGAGCGGCCGCGGCGGTTTCCGCGTACGCTCCAGATGGAGCCAGGAGGACCAGGGCAGGGGCACCTGGAGCATCGTCGTCACCGAAATCCCCTATGGCGTCCAGAAGGCCAGGCTGATCGAGAAGATCGCCGAACTGCTAATGGCGCGCAAGCTGCCGCTGCTCGAGGACGTCCGCGACGAAAGCGCTGAGGATATCCGTATCGTGCTGGTGCCGAAGAGCCGCAGCGTCGATCCAGGCATCCTGATGGAATCGCTGTTCAAGCTGACCGAGCTCGAAAGCCGCTTCCCGCTCAACATGAACGTGCTGTCGCGCGGCAAGGTGCCGAACGTCCTGTCGCTGAAGGGCGTGCTGAGGGAATGGCTCGATCACCGCCGCGACGTGCTGATCCGCCGCTCGAGACACCGGCTGGGCGAGATCGAGAAGCGGCTGGAAATCCTGGCCGGCTATCTGATCGCCTATTTGAACATCGACGAGGTGATCAGGATCATCCGCGAGGAGGACGAGCCCAAGCAGGTGATGATGGCCCGCTGGTCGCTCACCGACAATCAGGCCGAAGCCATCCTCAACATGCGGCTGCGCGCCCTGCGCAAGCTCGAAGAGATCGAAATCCGCAAGGAGTTCGACGGCCTTACCGAGGAGAAGAAGCAGATCGAGGCATTGCTTGCCTCCGACGTCAAGCAATGGGCGACGATCAAGTGGGAAGTCGCTGAGGTTCGTAAGAAGTTCGGTCCGGAGACCGAGCTCGGCAAACGCCGCACCCAGTTCGCCGACGCGCCCGAGCATGACCTCACCGATATCGCGCACGCCATGATCGAGCGCGAGCCTGTCACCGTCGTGGTTTCGGAAAAGGGCTGGCTCCGCGCGATGAAGGGTCACCTGACCGACTATTCGCAGCTTGCCTTCAAGGAAGGCGACAGCCTGAAGCTCGCCTTCCACGCGCAGACGACCGACAAGATCCTGGTCTTCACCACCGGCGGCAAGTTTTACACCATCGGCGCCGACCGGCTGCCGGGCGGGCGCGGCCATGGCGAGCCGATCCGCATCATCGTGGACATGGAGAACGACCAGGACATTGTCACCGCCTTCGTCCACGACCCGAAGCGCAGGCTGCTTCTGGTCTCTTACGACGCCAACGGCTTCGTCGTCTCCGAGGACGAGGTGATCGCCAACACCCGCAAGGGCAAGCAGGTGATGAACGTCAAGGCGCCGGACGAGGCCAAACGCTGCATTCCGGTTGCCGGCGACCATCTCGCGATCGTCGGCGAGAATCGCAAGATGCTGATTTTCCCGCTGTCCGAAATCCCGGAGATGGCGCGCGGCAAGGGTGTGCGCTTGCAGAAATACAAGGACGGCGGCGTGCTGGACCTTAAGACCTTCACGATTGCAGCGGGGCTGACCTGGCAGGATTCGGCCGACCGCACCTTCACCAAATCGCGCGAGGAATTGGCCGAGTGGATCGGCGCCCGTGCAGCCGCCGGTCGCATGGTGCCGAAGGGTTTCCCGAGGACGGGCAAGTTCGGGTAGCGGAGCTCCCCCTTCTCCCCGTGTGGGAGAAGGTGTCGCCGAAGGCGACGGATGAGCGTGTTCCAAGGAACGCAGAGGTCTCGCTCCGCTGGAACATCCCTTATCCGTCTCGGCGCTACGTGCCGATCCACCTTCTCCCACATGGGAGGAGGCTAGGCGCAAACATTTGGACTATCGTCACGATTGCTGCACTATGATGGTGCATAAGCAACCATCGGAGCTGGCAGGGGAGAACCGCAGGGTTGAAGCGGGCTGAGATCCAGAAACCAGGGCAGCGCCTGTTCGGTCTGTCGGCGCCGCTGAGGGCAGCCGTCATCCCGCCGCTGTCGGCGGCGCGCTGGCTCCTGGTGCTGATCGTCGCCGCCGGCGTCTATTTTTTTCACGGCTTCCTGTTCCCGGTGCTGGCGGCGCTCGTCATCGCCTTCGCCAGCTGGCCGCTCTACCGCCGGCTGCTCGCCGGGGTCGGCGGCAATCGCACCATCGCCGCGACCCTCGCGATCCTGTTCATCCTGACCTTCCTGGTGGTGCCGATAGCGCTCGCCGGCACTTACGCCATCAACGAGCTTCGCGAGTGGGTGGTGTGGGCGATCGAGACCAACCGCAACGGGTCCGCCACGCCGCAATGGATCGCCACCATGCCGGTCGTCGGCGAATGGCTGAACCAGCAGTGGACGGCCAATCTCGGCCATCCCGGCGGCATCGGCGAATTGATCCAGATGGTCAGCGGCTCCAACATCGGCACCATCTATCGCGGCGCGCTGGCCGCCGGCGGCAGCGCCTTCGGGCTGCTGCTCACGCTGCTTTTCATGCTGATCGCGCTGTTCTTTGCCTATCGCGACGGCGAGGGCTTCGCGGCGCAAGTTGATCGCCTCGGCGAGCGCATCCTGCCGACGCGCTGGGAGCGCATCTCGCGCGTCGTGCCGGCTACCATTTCATCGACCGTCACCGGCATGACCGTCATCGCCATCGGCGAGGGCGTGGTGCTGGGCGTCGCCTATTGGCTGGCCGGCGTGCCGTCGCCGGTCACGCTCGGGGCGCTTACCGGCATCATGGCGCTGATCCCGGGCGGCGCGCCGCTCTCCTTCACGCTGGTGTCGATCTACCTCGCGGCCAGCGGCAAGTTGTTTGCGGGCCTCGCGCTGTTCGTCTGGGGCGCGGTCGAGCTTTTCATCGTCGACAAGACGCTGCGCCCGAAGCTGGTCGGCGGGCCGATCAAGCTGCCTTTCCTGCCGACCTTCTTCGGCCTGATCGGCGGCGTCAAGACGATGGGCTTCCTCGGCCTCTTCATAGGCCCTGTACTGATGGCGCTGCTCGTCGCCATCTGGCGCGAATGGCTGCGCGAGGTCGAGCTGATGGATGAGCTTCCACCTGCCGCTGAAGAAGGGAACGGGCCGCCACGGATCGAGACGGCGCCTGAGACCAGGAAAATTCAGGCCGGGTAGGCGACGGCGAGCGCCGCGCGGCGCCTGCGGCCTTCGTGCAATTGCCAGAGCGAGTGCGCTACCAGCGCCACGATCAGGATCGCGCCGCCGATCAGGCTGTTTCGTGTCGGAGCCTCGGCAAAGACCAGCCAGACCCAGACGGGCGCGAGCACCGTCTCCAGAACGTAGAACATCGCCACCTCCGGCCCTGAAATATATTTCGGGCCGGCGGCGAGACAGAAGAACGAGATCGGCATGATCACCGCGCCGTTGAAGATGATCCACCACGGCGCGTTGACGTGCAGCCCTTCACCCGAGACCATGAATGCGGCGAGCGCCAGCGGAAAGACGACGCCGATCAGCGCGGTGAAGCCCATGTCCTTGCCGCTGGCGCGCGAGATGGTGATGGCGAGTGCGACGAAGAAAGCCGAGCAGAGCGCCATGAAGTCGCCGAACAGTTTTCCGGTGCCGACCGAACCGCCGACAATGATCAGCACGCCGACGATCATCGCCAGCATTGCGATCACGGTGCTCAGCCGCGGTCGTTCTCTGAGGAACAGCCAGGAGAGCAGCGCCGCGAAGACGGTGTTGAAGGCCAGGATGAAGACGAGGTCGGCGGTCGAGGTATGATAGACGGCGGTGACGAAAGTGATGGAAGTCAGGCCGTAACAGATCGCCGCCGCCAGGCCCGACCAGCCGGGGATGAGCTTCGGCACGTTGCCGCGCACCGCGCGCCAGACGACCCAAATCAACAGGGTGGCGACAAGCGTTGTCCCGGTCCGCAGCGCCATGATGGTCCACGGGCTGCCATCCGCGAGCCGGATCAGGGGAATGTCGAAGGTGAGCACCAGGCCGCCGATAGCGGTGATCAGCAGGCCTTTCCGATGGTCGTGGTGGGAAGACATGATAGGTCTCGCAATGATTTGCAGGCGGTGGCTGGCTCGATGGCGCACTCTTCCAGCGAGTGGCGGAAACACCAGCTTCCTGCCCCTTGAAACAGTTTAAGAACGGGCTTTGGAAAAACGTCAGCGACTGACCGCTTCGTGGTCGTAGCGTTCCCAGCCTTTCGGGCCGAGATGCTCCTGCGGCATGAATCGCATCTTATAGCTCATCTTGCGCGAGCCGTTGACCCAGTAGCCGAGATAGACGTGGGGCAGTCCCATCGCCTTGGCGCGGGCGATGTGATCGAGGATCATGAAGGTGCCGAGCGAGCGGTCCTCGAAATCGGGATTGAAGTAGGAATAGACCATCGACAAGCCGTCGGCCATCTTGTCGGTCAGCGCCACCGCGATCAATTCACCCTGGCCCTTGCCGGTGATGAAGGTGTCGGGGCCGCGGCGCCGGTATTCGATGATCTTGGTGTCGACATGCGTGTCCTCGACCATCATCGCATAGTCGAGCACTGTCATGTCGGACATCCCGCCGCGGCGATGGCGCGCGTCGAGATAGGCGCGAAACAGCGAATATTGCTCGGTAGAAGGCTGCGCGTCGTGCATGGCGCCGATGAGGTCGGCATTGCGCTGGGTGACGCGGCGCATGTTGCGGCTGGCGGTGAACTCCTGCGCCAGGATGCGCACCGACACGCAGGCGCGGCAGGATTCGCACGCCGGTCGGTAGGCGATGTTCTGGGAACGCCTGAAGCCGCCTTGAGTGAGCAGATCGTTCATCTCGGGCGCCTTGTCGCCGACAAGGTGTGTGAACACCTTGCGCTCGAACTGGCCCTCCAGATAGGGGCACGGGGACGGCGCGGTCAGGAAGAACTGCGGCGACTGGGTCGGATGCTGCGTCATCGATTCTTGGACACGCTCCTGCGAATCGCCCTACCTTTGGCCCGGCCGGCGAAAAATTCAACAGGATTGTGCTGTCGCGGCCGGCCCAAGCTGTTCATAATCTAGCACAACCGGCGCGGCGAGGGCGGCCGCACATATCGTCAGCTATCGGTGCGGGTGACGACGGTGCCGAGAAGCAGGTCGTGCAGCGTGCGCTTGCGATCGGAAAACAGCGTGACCAGCAGCACCAGCGGCGTCAGGATGACGTTGCCGGCCCAGAACAGCACCGAATGCACGACGGCGGTCAGGCCGTCGACGCGCGTGCCGTCGAGCCTCTCAAGCCGGATGCCCATGATCTTCATGCCGGTTGTGGCCTGGTCGCGGCTGCCCAGCGTGTTCCAGACATAGAGGATGGCAACCGCCGGAAGCAGGACGGAGAACAGCGCCCAGCCCAGGCCGAAGGTCAAAAGCCCGAGTAGGGCGACCAATATGGCGAAGGGGATGGTGAGCAGCGCCACGAAGAAATAGTCGAGGATGAAGGCGAAGACGCGCCTGGTGCGCACGCCGCGGTAGGCGCGTGTATCCTCGAGCCTTGTGGTGATAATCTCGCCGTCCAGCACGCGCGTGTTCATGTGTCATGCCCTCGCAACAGACCAGAAATCAATCTCGGCCATTCGCCACTGAAATGGTGAAAGCCGGTGGCGGAATCAAGATGGACTGCTCGTGACGCCCGCGCGGCAGGCTGTGGCGAGCGGCACTGCGGCGATTGAATTCATGGCGCGGATCGCGTTAGCCTGCTGCGGCGCAAAAAGACGCCGAGGGGATGTGGAATATGGACTACGACATGTTGGTCATCGGCAGCGGCCCCTCCGGGCGCCGCGCCGCGGTGCAGTCGGCCAAGCTCGGCAAGTCGGTTTTGGTCGTCGATAGGGGCCGGCGTCTCGGCGGCGTCTCCGTGCACACCGGCACCATTCCATCCAAGACGCTGCGCGAAACCGTGCTCAATCTCTCCGGCTGGCGCGAGCGCGGCTTCTACGGGCGCGGCTATCGGGTCAAGCAGGATATTTCGGTCAGCGACCTCGTCGAGCGCCTGCGCAAGACGCTCGATCACGAAGTCGAGGTGCTACAGCATCAGTTCATGCGCAACGCGGTCAAAAGCGCGCGGGCCACGGCCAAGTTCATCGGCGCCAACAAGGTCAGCCTGACCACCGACAATGGCGACTACAGCGAGATCGGTTTCGCCAATGCGCTGATCGCCGTCGGCACCAGGCCGCACCGCCCGCGCGACGTGCCGTTCGACAAGACGCGCGTCTTCGACAGCGACGAGATGCTGGAACTCGACCGGTTGCCGCGCACGCTGACCGTCATCGGCGCCGGCGTCATCGGCGTCGAATACGCGACCATCTTTTCGGCGCTCGACGTGCCGGTGACCCTGGTCGAGCCGCGCAACACCATCCTCGATTTCGTCGATCGCGAAATCGTCGACGACTTCATCCATCAGATGCGCGACCGCGGCATGACCATTCGCCTCGGCAGCACGGTGAAGGAAATCGCCTCCAAGCCCGATCATGCCGAAGTGACGCTTGCCGATGGCCGTACCATTCGCTCCGAAATCGTGCTTTACGCTGCCGGCCGCAGCGGCAATCTTGGCAGCCTCGGGCTCGACGTGGTCGGCATCGAGGCCGACAGCCGCGGCCGCATCAAGGTCGATCCCCAGACATTTCAGACCAGCGCGCCCAATATCTATGCCACCGGCGACGTCATCGGGTTTCCGAGTCTGGCCTCGACCTCGATGGAGCAGGGCAGGGTGGCTGCCTGCCATGCCTTCGGCGTGGCGCTGCCACCGCCGCCGGAAACCTTCCCTTACGGGATCTACGCCGTGCCGGAAATCTCCACCGTCGGCCAATCGGAGGAGCAGGTGCGCGAGAGCGGGATCGCCTATGAGGTCGGCGTGGCGCGCTTCCGGGAAACCTCGCGCGGCCACATCATGGGCGTCAACTCAGGTTTCCTGAAGCTCCTGTTCTCGGTCGACACGCGCCGCCTGCTCGGCGCCCATATCGTCGGCGAGGGCGCGACCGAGCTCATCCATATCGGCCAGGCGGTGATCAATCTCGGCGGCACGGTCGACTTCTTCGTCAACAACACCTTCAACTATCCGACGCTGGCCGAAGCCTACAAGATCGCCGGGCTGGATGCCTGGAACCGGATGGGGCAGGGCTAGCCTCGGCAGCAGCGTCTATCTCTCGTCAGGCGGCCGGCGTCGAGGTCGCGGCAAGCCACTGCCGGGCGATCGCGGCATCCGCGGCGCCGAACTCGTGGCCGGAGGCGACGATGCGCGCATCGACCTCGGCACGGCGCTGGCTGAAGAGCGTCACCAAGGCTGGCGCGAACGGGCCGTAGGTCTGGTCGGCCGCGCCGGCGATGATCAGCACTCGCGTTGCGGCAAGGTCGGTCGCCGGCGCATCGTCGAGCACCGGCATGGCCCTGAGCAGCGCCGCCTGCCTGACGAGGCCCGGGTGAAGCAGCATCAGCGTGGAAACCAGATTGGCGCCGTTTGAGTAACCCAGGAAGGTCGCGCGAGTGAGATCAAGCTCGTGGTGCCGTGCGGCTTCCACCGCGAATTGGGCGAAAGCGGCCGTCTCCGCGCGGATGCTCGACTGCTCGAAGCTGGTCGGCGTGATTCGCTCGAACCAGCGAAAACCGTCCTCCTGGCGGATGCGGCCGCGTGCTGCGACAACCACCGCGCGCGGCGCGATCCGCCTCGCCAGCGGCAAAAGTGTCGCTTCGTCCACACCCGATCCATGCAGCACGAAAAGGCATTCGCCGCTCGCATTTTCCGGTCTGATCAGACGATAGGAAAAGGGCAGATCACGCTGCAGCTCGCTGTTTTTGCTGTCATGTTCGGACATGATCAGATCCTTTTGATTCTACGGTGATTTCGCTGATTTGCCGGCTTCAAAACGGAATGTTTTCAAGCTCCGCGAAAGTTGATTGAACCCGGCGCATTTCGGGCCGTTTCTGCGCCGATACACTCCCGAACGGGAGGAATCGAAGCGGTGCGTCGGGGGTCGCATTGCTGGACATGAAACACCAGCTCTGAGGCCTTTTGTCGATGACCATCCCCGTTTCTCAACGCGATACGCGTATCGATGTGCTGCGCGCGCTCGCCTTGCTCACCATTTTCGTCGACCACGTGCCGGGTACCGTCTTCGAAAACCTGACCTACAAGAACCTCGGCTTTTCCGATGCGGCAGAGGCCTTCGTTTTGATCTCCGGCATCTCGGTGGCGCTCGCCTATGGCACCAAGTTCAAGCCGGGGGGCAGGCTGCTGGCGACCCTCAAGATGTGGCGGCGCGCCGGCGTGCTCTACGTCACCCACATCGTCATCACCATGCTGGTGATCGCCCTGTTCTCCGCCACGGCTGTGTTCGCCCACCGCCCGGAGCTGTTGAAGATGATCAACATCGAGCCGCTGATGAAGGACACGCCGGAGGTGCTTTTCGGCATCGTCACGCTCGGCCATCAGCTCGGCTACAACAACATCCTGCCGGTCTATGCGGCGCTGCTTCTGGCGGCGCCGGCCTTCGTTCTGTTCGTCAGCTATAGGCCCGTGGCGGCACTGACCGTGTCCGGGCTGCTGTGGCTGGTCGCCGGAATCTGGCAGATCGCGCCGCCGAATTATCCCGAGCCGGGTCTCTGGTTCTTGAACCCGCTGTCCTGGCAGTTTCTGTTCAACATCGGCCTTGCCGCCATGCTGCATATCAAGCGCGGCGGCACCATCCCCGTAAACCGGTGGCTGGTGGGTTTCGCCGGTGTCTATGTGGTGGGCGCGTCGATCTGGGTGCACAGCCCACTCTGGGGGCAGATCACCTGGTTCAATCTGCCGGTGGTGATCGGCGGCTTCGACAAGACCTTCCTGTCGCTGCCGCGGCTGCTGCATATCCTGGCCGTCAGCTATCTGGTCGTCGCCCTGCCGGCCGTGTCGAACCTTTTCCGCGCCAAGCCTGACAATCCGCTGGCGATCCTCGGCAAGCGCTCGCTGCCCGTCTTCGTTGCCGGAACGCTGATCGCCATGGCCGCTCAGGTGCTGAGGCTGATCAATCCGGGCGGCCTCGCCTATGACACGCTGCTGATTGCTGCCGGCATCGCCATGCAGTTCGCGCTGGCGCTCTATCTTGAATGGCTCGCCGGTCTCGGCCCGACCCGCACCAAGCCGGCGCGTGCGGAGCCGGCGCGCGCCGGGTTCGCTGCGCCGCCCATGCCGGCGAGGATCGGCGGATATTGAGATGTGGTTCTAGGATATGGGAGCAGGGCCCGTTGAGGCCCTGACGACGAGCTCAACGCCCATCGTCTCGCGCCGCACGGCGCCGTCATAGTCGAGGATCATGCGCGCGGCCCGCCGGCCGATCTCGGTGATCGGCTGCGCGATCGTGGTCAGCGGCGGGTCGCAGAGCGCGCCGTCGGGCACGCCGTCGAAGCCGACAACGGAAACGTCTTCCGGCACTTTCAGACCGCGCGCAGTCAGCCAGTCGATGGCGATCATGGCCATTCTGTCCGACATTGCCAGGATGGCGGTCGGCCGCTCGCCGCCGGCAAAGATCGCTTCGAGCCCGGCCCTGGTGCTCCTTTGCTCGTTCTCGGTCTCCAAGACCGGGATGCTCTTCGTGTCGACACCGAAGCCGGACAGTTCCTCGAAATAGCCGGCCAGACGATCGCGCGTTCCCGTGTAGACGGCCGAGCGGACCATTTCGGGCGTGACGAAGCCGGTGCGGTCATCGCCGAGAGTAAGCGACAGCACGGCGAAACGGCGATGTCCGAGTTCGGCAAGATGCCGCGCGGCGAGCCGTCCGCCGGCGATGTTGTCGATGCCGATGGCCGAGATCGTCTCGTCGTGAAAGCCGAGCTCCAACGCCACGAAGGGCAGCCTGCGTTCGCGCGTCAGCTCGACGAGACGCGAGCCGCCTTCGATGCAGAACAGGATGAAACCGTCGACAAGCGCGCTCTGGATGTTCCAGGCGAGCTTCTCCTGGTTGGCCGCCGAAACCAATGCGATGCCGGCGCCGGTGGCGTCGCAGGCCTCGGAAATGCCGGCCATCATGACGCGCGCGAAGGGATCCTCGAAGAAGTAGGAAAGGGGCTCGGTCGTGCCGACGCCGATGGCATTGACCTTGCCGGCGCGCAGCAGGCGGCCTTTCGGATCAGGCCCGGCGTAACCCATCGCCTCCGCTACCGCCCTGACCCGCTCGCGCACCTCGGCGCGCACGACCTCCGGGCGACTGAAGACATTGGAGGCCGTCCCATGCGAGACGCCCGCCGCCTTGGCAATATCCGCCAGCCGGATGGGGCGTGCCTGGCCTTCGATGAGTGATGCCATGTCTGTTCTCCGAATCCGGTCGCATGTCGAACATGGACGCGGAATGTCCGACGGTCCACTTACCATTTTTGTTGGATCGATTCAAATTTTCGCTTGACTTCGGCGGTGCAGGGCTTATGATTGAATCGATCCAAGTCACCTGACATGAAGCAAGATACGAGAAGGAGGGTGCCATGCATCCGGTCAACTTTTTGTTCGAGGACGTCTACCGCAACGCTTCCACGGGCCTGTCTTGCCGCGGCGCCGCTCACTCTGCGCGGCCGAAGCAATGCCGTCAGCCCCGCTTCATCGTGGAGCGCAAGCGCGCCTGAGCAGCAGTCTTTTTCGCGTCGATCGGTTGGATCGATTCAATTGAAGGAACCAAGCCATGCATCCCATCAGCCATCTTTTCGAGGACATCTATCGCAACTATTGGGGCATCTCGCCGGCAACCGACCGGCCGGAACGCCGGCGCGCGGCGGAGCCGGCGTCGCGCCAGCGGCGCCTGCGTCGGGGAAGTCGGTAATCGCGGCGCATCTCCCGGCGAGCCTCAGCAATGGCGGCGCAGGTCTAGACTAGGATCGTGGACGCCACAGCGCCGAGATCGCAATCGCCAGCCAGCCGACGATAAGCAGCGTGCCGCCGATCGGCGCCGACATCGGAAACAGCCGCGAACCGAGGAAATCCCGGGCGAGAAGATCGCCCGAGAACAGCAGCAGGCCGACAAGGAGCGCCAGGCTTGCGATCCTGAGATACCGGCTGCCGCCGATAAGACCGATGGCGAGGAAGACCGGCGCATGCATCAGCAGGAAGGATGCGGCCGTGCCGGTGAAGGCGCCGCCGCGATGCGCGGCCGCCGCCGACAGCGCCACCCCTGCCGCGCCGACGAGACCGCCTGCCAGCACGAGGATGCGGTTGCCGCCGTCTGATGGTTGCCCGGCAAGACTCATTTCGATGCTCCGTCTTCGATCGCGCGCGGCTCAGGATTCGCCGGCTTCGAGCAGTATATGCCGTGCGCGCCGCGTCTGGACAATCCAGTTGTAGACCGCCCCCAGCGCCATCAGCACCGATGTGCCCAAGAACACCGCCCGCATGCCGAAATGACCGCCGACGAAGCCTCCGGCGAGCGGTCCCGCGACCTGGCCGACATACTGCGCCGAGATCGATAGTCCGAGCACATTGCCGCCGACGCCGTCGGGGATGTTGTGACGGATGACGCTGGTGATGCAGGGCAGGAGGCCGCCCAGCGCCAGCCCCATCAGGAAGCGCAACCCGATCAGCTGCCAGCCGTCGGTGACGAAAGCTTGCGGGACAAGCAGCAGCGCAGAAATCGCGAGCGCGCCGACGACCACGTTCCAGTGGCCGACCCGATCGGCAAGCTTGCCCAGCCACGACGAGGACATGATAGTTCCAAGCGCGGCCGCCGACATCACCACGCCCGCGACCATCGTCACCTTGCTCTGGTCCGCGACGAGCTGCTGCACATAGACCGTGATGATCGGCTCGATCGACATGGTTGCAAAGGCGAGCAGCATGCCGGTCGTCAGCATCCCGACGACCGGACGCTTGTCGGGGATCTGTGCCCAGCCGCTCTTCGGCTTTGCCGACGAGACAGCTTTGGGAGCCGGCGGGTTTTCCTTGATCAGGAAAGTTGTGGCCAGAAATGCGAGAAAGATGACAGCGCCTGACAACAGGAAGGTGGCGCGGATGCCGATCACCGGCGGCAGCATGCCACCAAGCAGCGGTCCGACCAGCGAGCCGGCCGTGATACCGGCCGACAGCACGCCGAGCGCCCAGCCGGAGCGCTCCTTTGGCGTCTGCATCGCCACCAATATCGTCGATCCCGAGGAGTAGCCGCCGGCAAAGCCGATCAGGAGCCTCAGCAACACCAATTGCCAGACGCTCTCGACCATACCGGTCAGCGACATGCAGATCGCCATGCCGAACGAGGCGCGCACCAGCATCAGCTTGCGGCCGTAACGGTCGCCGAGCCGCCCCCACAGAGGGGCGACCAGCGCCGCGGCAAAGAAGGTGGCACCGTAAGCAACTCCTGACCATTGCACGATTGCCGCGTGCCCTTTGGCACCCAGCTGTTCGACATAAAGCGGCAGGAACGGCAACAGCAGCGTCATGGCAATCAGCGTGCTGAACGAGCCGGCGAAGCAGACGGCGAGATTGCGTCGCCAATGGATATTGTAGCCGCTCTGGGTGCTGTTTTCTGCCATGTCGTGCCTACTTGGTTGTCCGGGATTGTTCCGGATACCATTTTGGGATACCAAATCGGTATCCGTCATGAACCTCAACCCAGCCGCTGTCAATGCGGTGCCGAAGAGCGGAACGACAATGTCGCAAATACAGAATGTCGAAAGGCAGCTTCGCGAAATGATCCTTGGGCTCGAGATCGGCCCGGGCGAGCGGCTGACCGAGCGTTGGATCGAAAGTCGCTTCGGCGCCTCCCGCACCCCGGTCAGGGCGGCGCTGCTGCGCCTCGAGACCGAAGGGCTGATCGCTCGTGACGGCCGCGGCTGGACGGTGGCGCCGATCAATCTCGCCGAGCTCGGCCAGATCGCCGTCTACCGCGAGGCGGTCGAGGTGGCGGCGGTGCGGTTGACGGCGTCGCTGGAAGATCGCAGCGGGATCGAGGTGATCGCGGCGATGCTCGATTCCTGCGACGCCGGTACGCCGCGCGAGGAATGGCACCGCGTTGGTCTGGATTTTCACATTGAGCTGGCCAGGCTTTCCGGCAATGAATTCCTGCTTAGGGGAGTCCGCGATGCAATGACCAGGCTCTCCCGCGCGCGTTGGCTGGAAGTGCGCGACGAGGCGGCGCTTGGCCGCGCCTGGGCCGAGCACCACGCCATCCTGGCTGCCGTGCGAAAGGGTGACGCCGAAAAGGCGGCACGGCTGCTCTCGGCCCACATCGCCGGCAGCCGCGACCGCCTGGTGACTTCGCTGCATGACGACCGGCGCGGCCTGCGCGCCAGGGGCTTTGCCGTCGTCGCTGCCTGATCCTCGGCCATCGTCGAATATTAGAACTTCAACAAGTTCGTCAGCTTGGGCGGGCTTGCAAGATGTTCGGCACAATGCTGTAGGAGGCGACGGACATCTTTAAACGACGGACGCATGGCCTCGCCCTTACGCACCGCAGCCCGGGTATTTTATTTCATACGCAACATCACGCGCGATGTGGCGCCGCAGGCTCTCTTTCGCCAGCGGCTTGCGCGCCGGCTGGACCAGGCGAGGCTCTCCAGCAAAACGGTCCGTGATCGGGTCAACTACTACAACCGGCTCGACCATAGCTTCGTGCCGAGCGCGGCGGCCGTGCCGGCCAGTCAAATACCCAAGTTCGGGAGTATGTACTATTACGACCTGAAGGAGTTCGCCCGCTACTTCGATCGCCACCTGCTCATCGATCTCGAGTTTGGCGACGTCGTCGACGTTCCGGCGGTGCCGTCAATCGTCAAGGACCGGCCGATCCGTAACGACAACGGCAACGCCGTGATCATGAAGCTCGACAAGTTCCGCCATTTCAACATGCCAAAGGACAATCTGTCCTTCGCCGACAAGCGCCCGATGGCGGTCTGGCGCGGTCATTTCAACAATCCGATCCGCAAACGGTTTGTCGATGCCGTGCGCGACCTGCCGTCTTGCGATGCCGGCTCGCCCAAGCCAAGCGCCCCGGAGAACTATCGCAAGCCGTATCTCACGATCGCGCAGCAGCGGCAGTTCCGCTACATCGTCTCGCTCGAAGGCAATGACGTGGCGACGAACCTCAAGTGGATCATGAGCTCGAATTCGCTCTGCCTGATGCCGCCGCCGACCTACGAAACCTGGTTCGCCGAGGCTGAGCTCGAGGCCGATGTCCACTACGTGCCTCTGGCGTCGGATTTTTCGGACGTCGCCGACAAGATCGCCTATTTCGAAAAGCACCCGGCGGAAGCCCAACGCATCATAACGGCGGCCAACGCCTATTGCCGCCGGTTCAGCAACGAAAAGGACGAGCGGGCGGTATCGCTGCTCGTCCTCTACAAATATTTCGTGCTCAGCGGCCAGATCGAACCCGACCCGGAGGTCTGGCGTTTTATCGCCGGCTGACCTCCGCGCGTTTTCGGGCGCGGAGCACGGCGCGCATTCTCAGATATCGCTGCGGTCGAGCACCAGGTCGGCGGGGCCGAACCGGTTCTTGGCGGTGAGCTGCTGGTGCCAGTAGGGATAAAGCACCGGCGGCCGGCTGACGTCGTCGAGGCGCAGGCGCTCGTCCAGGGACAGCGTCAGGCTGGCCGCGGCGAGGTTGTCCTTGAGCTGGGCTTCGTTGCGGGCGCCGATCACCAGCGAAGAAACGGCCGGGCGGCCGAGCAGCCAGGCAAGCGCCACCTGTGCCGCCGAAACGCCGCGCGCCTTGCCGATTTCGACCAGAACGTCGACGATCCGCCACAACCTGTCCTCGTCGCGGATCGGCGGTTCGGACCAGCCGCCAAGCTGGCGGGCCGTCGGGCTGTCGCGGCGGTATTTGCCCGACAGCAGGCCGCCGGCCAGCGGGCTCCACACCAGCACGCCAAGACCCTGGTCGACCGAGATCGGCAGCAACTCGTACTCCGCCTCGCGCGCTTCCAGCGTGTAGTGGATCTGCTGCGTGACGAAGCGCGGCTGATGATGGCTGTCGCTGATCGAGAGCGCCTTCATCACCTGCCAGCCCGAATAATTGGAACAGCCGACATAACGGACCTTGCCCTGGCTGACCAAAGTGTCGAGCGCAGCGATCGTTTCCTCCAGCGGCGCGACCCCATCCCACTCATGCAGGAAATAGATGTCGATCACGTCGGTCTTGAGCCGCTTCAGGCTCCTCTCGCATTCCCGAATCAGGTGATGGCGCGACAGGCCTTCGTCGTTGGGGCCGTTTCCGATCCGCATGCGCGCCTTGGAGGCGATGAGCACATCGTTCTTGCGCTTGCCGCCGAGCGCCTCGCCGACGATCTCCTCCGACAGGCCGTTCGAATACACGTTGGCGGTGTCAATGAGATTGATGCCGGCATCGATGCAGGTATCGATGATGCGGCTCGCCTGCGAAAGATCCGAATTGCCGACCGCGGCGAACGGGCCCGTCCCGCCGAAGGTCATTGTGCCAAGGGTCAAAGTCGAAACCTTCAGGCCGGAACGGCCAAGCGTGCGGTATTCCATGTCAGGTCCTTGCGATTTGTTTTGAAGAGGCGCGCCGTCGCGGGCGCCGGGAAGAGGCGAAGTATTTGTAGGACAATTCGGGCGGCTTGTCGCCCCGCCATCGATACGGGCCGATCACATATCGGCTGGTCCAGCGTTGCCGGCTCCCGCTCGCAATAAAACCGTCATTGCGCGTCTGTATCTCAGTCGGCTTACGGAGTTGTGCTTCCGGCCGCGGCCGGAGCGCATCCGAGGCGAAAGTGGCTGACAGGCAGGAGCTGCGCAATGAACGAGGTCAAGACGAATTCCGGAGCCAAGGACTGGCTGGAAGCCGAACTCGAGGACACGCTCGACGAGGACTACGAGCTGGAGATTTCCGAACCCGCGCTCTCGCTCGAGATCGCCAGGATCTACAAGAAGTCGCATCCGCCCTCCATCGAGCGAATTACCTATTTCCGCGAGCTGCTGCGGCTGCAGTCGGAGCTCATCAAGCTGCAGTCCTGGGTTGCCTACCACAAGAAGAAGCTGGTGGTGATCTTCGAGGGACGCGACTCGGCCGGCAAGGGCGGCGTCATCAAGCGCATCACCCAGCGCCTCAATCCGCGCATCTGCCGCGTCGTCGCGCTGCCGGCGCCGACCGAGCGTGAAAGATCGCAATGGTATTTCCAGCGCTACGTGCCGCATCTGCCGGCGGGCGGCGAGATCGTGCTGTTCGACCGCTCCTGGTACAACCGATCGGGCGTCGAGCGGGTGATGGGCTTTGCCAATGCGGATCAGGTCGAAGAGTTTTTCCGCGACGTGCCGGAATTCGAACGCATGCTGGTGCGCTCCGGCATCACGCTGGTGAAATACTGGTTCTCGATTACCGACGAGGAGCAGCAGATGCGCTTTTTGATGCGCATCCACGATCCGATGAAGCAGTGGAAGCTGTCGCCGATGGACCTGCAGTCGCGCGTGCGCTGGGAACAATACACCAAAGCCAAGGAAGAGACCTTCGCCCGTACCAACATCAAGGAAGCACCCTGGTTCATTGTCGAAGGCAACGACAAGAAGCGGGCCCGACTGAACTGCATCGATCACCTGCTGCAGCAAATGCCTTACGAAGACGTGCCGCATGAGGAGATCACGCTGCCGGAGCGCGTCTTCAACCCGTCCTACGAGCGGCAGGTGCTGCCGCGCGAGCTTTATGTGCCGGAAAAGTATTGAGCACTTCCCCATCTCCCACAGGGGGAGAAGGGGGAGCCGAGCTTACGCCCGCCCGATCATCACATGCGTCGCGTCGGCGGTCGCGACCTGGCTGGTGCAGCGGTAGCCGAGCTTCGGCATGTCCAGTCCAGCGAAAAGATGCTCGCCGGAGCCGAGCAGGATTGGCGAGATCGCGAGATGCATCTCGTCGATCAGGCTTTCCTTCAGATATTGCCGGATCGTGGCAACGCCGCCGCCGACCCGCACATCCTTGTCCTTGGCGGCCGCCTTTGCCTGTTCGAGCGCCGAATGGATGCCGCCGGTGACGAAGTAAAACGTCGTGCCGCCTTCCATTAAGATCGGCGCCCGCTTGTGATGGGTGAGCACGAAGACCGGCACGTGATAGGGCGGGTTGTCACCCCACCAGCCTTTCCAGCTCTCGTCCGGCCATTCGCCGCGGACCGGCCCGAACATGTTGCGGCCGAGGATCCAGGCGCCGACATTCTCGAAACTGCGCACGGCGAAGCTGTCGTCGATGCCCTTGGTCCCGCCGTCTTTGCCGATCACCATCTCACGAAAGGTGCGGGTGCCGATCATCCATTTATGCAGTCCTTCGCCGCCGACGCCGAGCGGGCTTTCGAGAGTCTGATCGGGGCCGGCGCCGTAGCCGTCCAGCGACAGGGTAAAAGCGTTGACGCGCAGCTTTGACATGATCGCCTCGTGAACTAGTTGCATTATGCAAGCAGTCATGGAGTAGCTTAACTGATTGCATTATGCAAGCGGAATTTTCCGGCGAGCGATCACCTCGTCGGGCGGCGCCCAGGTGACGCGGCGAGAATTTAAAATTGCGCCTGGGCCTAGCCCCTCAGCATCTCCGCTACGGTCGGCGCGAAATAGGTGAGGAAGCCGTCGCAGCCGGCTCGCTTGAGGGCGAGAAGCGATTCCACCATCGCCTTTTCGCCGTCGATCCAGCCATTGGCGCTGCCCGCCTTGATCATCGAATATTCGCCCGACACCTGGTAGGCGAAGGTCGGCATCTGGAACTCGTCCTTCAGCCGCCGGATGATGTCGAGATAGGGCAGCCCCGGCTTCACCATCAGCATGTCGGCGCCTTCGGCCAGATCCTGCTCGGCCTCGCGCACGGCTTCATCGGAATTCGCGTGGTCGATATAATAGGTCTTCTTGTCGCCCTTGAGCAGGCCGGCGGTGCCGACTGCCTCGCGATAGGGGCCGTAGAAGGCCGAGGCGAATTTCGTCGCATAGGACATGATCGCCACGTCCTGGAAGCCGTTGGCGTCCAGCGCGTCGCGGATCGCGCCGATGCGGCCGTCCATCATGTCGGACGGCGCGATGATGTCCGCCCCGGCGGCTGCCTGGATGACGGCCGCGGCCGTGACCTGCTCGACGGTTTCGTCGTTGACGATGATGCCGTCGCGCAGGATGCCGTCATGGCCATGGCTGGTGAACGGATCGAGCGCCGCGTCGGTGATGATGCCGATCTCCGGCACCGCATCCTTGATGGCGCGGGTGGCCCGGTTGATGACATTGTCGGGATCGAGGATATGCGAGCCCGTCTGGTCGCGCAGCGAAACCTCGATGTTGGGAAAAGTCGCGATCGCCGGGATGCCGAGCTTGGCGGCGCGCTCCGCTTCCTTCACCGCGAGGTCGACCGACAGGCGGTAGACGTCCGGCATGGCGGCGATCGGCTCGCGCACATTTTTACCCTCGACGACGAAGATCGGCCAGATCAGATCGTTCACCGAGAGCTGGTTTTCCTGCACCAGCCGGCGCGACCAGTCGGCCTTGCGCATGCGCCGCAGCCTGCGGCTGCCTGTGATCTCGTCGACGCTGCGGGCGCCGGCGGGCTTTGCGGGGGTGAACTTGTTCATCGCCAAAACTCTGTTGTCGTCCCGGCTTTTACCATGCGCCCCTGCCGCTGACCAATGCGACACGATTGTGCCAGTTGCTTCCGTGAAGAACGAGGGAGGGATCGCCGGCGCTGGAGCACTTCCCTTCTTCCTTCACGGGGAAAAGGTGGCGCAGGCGGATGAAGGGCTGCGCCGACGTTTACGGCTGTCCATTCCCCGACAGAATCTGTGCCGCGCCCTTCACAGCCACGCGAAAAGCCTCGTCGAAGCTGACGCCGCGCACCTGCCATTGATAGGTTTTGCCGTGTTCGGCCAGCCGCCAGTCGGCGATCCAGCCCAATTCCTTGTCGTTCCACACGATGCTGCCGGCGAGCGCCCGGTCGGCACCCGCCTGCCGGGCGAGCTGGTCGAGCTTTGCCATATCGGCAGTGCGCAGCGCCTTGTCGTCGAGGCCGGCGAGCTGGTTAGCCTCTGGAAAGCTGACATGCACCGAGAGCGGCGCCGTGGCATTGGCAAAGGATTCGCGCATTGACTGGCCGCGATCCTCGTCGGCCGTCAGCACGAAATGTTGCGCCCCTTGCTCGGCCGTTATGAAGACGGCAATCAGCGGCCGCTCGCCCTGCCATGGCTTGCTGCCGAGCTGCGCCAGGAGCTTGTCGACCACTGTGGGCTTGTAGAGGCAGGTGAGATCGTGCGGCCGGTCATGCGTGCCTTGCTCGTCATGGATCGGAACGCCTTCCAGCCGGTCGCGGTAGCGGAAGGATTGGACGAAGTCAGCCGCCTTATTGCGCAGCGCCAGCATCTCCGGCTTCTGCGTCAGCCGCTGATCGCCTGAAACCTTGACCAGCACCTTGTCCAGGCAATCCCTGAAGCCGATCTCGCGATTAGGCTCGCCGGTGCCGGTGACGATCGTCTGCGCCAGGTAGAGTTCGGAGGCTGCCTCGGCGGCGGCCGGCGCAACTCCCAGAAAGAGGAGACCTGCCAATCCAGCAACGAGACGAGAAACCCCAGCCATGTCGATTAGCTCGAAATCTGTCGCGCCGCCTACGCGCGATACTTTGCCGGTTACCTAACACCGGAAGCGGCTGGCCGCCAGCGCGGCGTTGCCGCCATTGACGCATCCCTATGCCGCCTTTAGCACTTCAATCCCTCTGGAAGGGCGGAGAGGAGGATTCTCTGGCGATGGATTTTGGCGGAGGCGACGAGATTCGCTTCGAGCGTCTAGGCAAGGCGGGCGTCGTCACACTGACGCGGCCGCAGGCGCTCAATGCCGTCACCCACCGCATGGTCAAGGCGCTTGGCAAGGCGCTTGACGCCTGGGAGGGCGATGCCGGCGTCGTCGTCGTCGTCGTCAAGGCTGAGGGCAGGGCGTTTTCCGCCGGGGGCGATATTCTGCACATTTACGAGGCGGGCCGCGCCGGCAAGCCGCCGGTCGACTTCTTCGCCGACGAGTATCGTCTCAATGCCCGCATCGCCCGCTTCAGGAAACCCTATGTCGCGCTGATCGACGGCATCGTCATGGGCGGCGGGGTCGGCATTTCCTTCCACGGCTCGCACCGCGTGCTGACCGAGAACGCGCAATTCGCCATGCCGGAAGTCGGCATCGGCTTCTTTCCCGATGTTGGCGCCAGCCATTTGCTGCCCGATCTCGGCGGCAGCTTCGGCATGTATCTGGGGCTGACGGGAAACCGCATCCGCTATGGTGATGCACTGTGGTCGGGCCTCGCCACCCACACGATCAAGGCCGAGGACCAGGCGGGGCTGCTTGACGAGCTGGCTACAAGCGGCGACGTGAATGCGGAGTTGCGCGATTTCTTCACACCCGCAAGACGCGAGACCGAGCGGCAGGATCTGGAATCGATCGCCCGCCATTTTTCGCAACCCTCGCTCGCCGCTATCGTCGCCAGCCTGGAAGCATCCGCCACCGACGCTTTCGCCGCCAAGACGCTGGCGACGATCAGGACGCGTTCGCCGACCAGCCTCAACGTCGCCTGGCGCGAGATCAGCGCCGGGTCGACGCTGTCGATGGACGAGTGCATGAAGATGGAGTTCCGCATCCTCAACCGCATGCTGGCCGGCCACGACTTTTATGAAGGCATCCGCGCGGCCATCATCGACAAGGGTTCGAAGCCGGAATGGCGGCCCGCCAGCCTCGATGCGGTGAGCGCGGCCGATGTCGACGCGTATTTCGCGCCGCTCGGGGCCGGGGAGCTCGAGCTGTGAGCGAGGTCACCTCCAGGCGCGTGGTGCTGCAGCCCTCGACCACCGAGATCATCTTCGCCTGGTTCCAGCGGGTCATTGCCGGCTACTGCCTGCTGTTCGGTGTCCTCTACTGGGTCCGGCTGATCGGCATCTATCCGGGCGAGCTCTGGCGCTTCGATCTGATGCCGGTGCACTGGCAGGTGGCCGCGGCCACGCTTGCTGTTTTCTTTCCTTTCGCCGCCGCGGGCCTTTGGATGCTTGCCTCCTGGGGGCCAGTGATCTGGTTCATCTGCGCGGCGACCGAGACCGTCATGTATGCCGGTTTTCCCAATCTCTTCGGCCACCGGATCCTGATCGTCGTCTCACATGCCTGCGTGGCGCTGCTCTACATCGTCTTCCGCGTGGTCATCTGGCTGCAGAAGCGCCAGCTCAGGCAATAGCTTGCCGGGCGGCGTAAGGAACCTAGATACGGGGTCGGCGACTGCCCCAAAACCCTTGGCTAAATCTTTAGGTTAATTGTTCTTGCTCGTATGACCGTTCGTTAAGCCTCTTTCGAAACCTCTTACCGGTAAGCTCTTGTTAGCCCTGGCGTTTAAGTCGAATTTTATGAGTATTCGATAGTGTCGCGATCAAGGTGAAGAACAAAAAATCACCGGGCGACAAACGAGAGGCAAAGACAATGATCAATTCGCGTCCGGCGGCGAAGACCGCCAACGTTTCCGACGATCGCCGCGAGGCGATCCGTTCGCTGTACATGGAATCGCTGCAGCTGGTGGAGCGTCTGCATCGCCGTCTGCTTGACGTGATCAAGGACGAGTTCGACCGCAACGGCCGCTCCGACATCAACGCCATCCAGGCGCTGCTGCTCTTCAATATCGGCAATTCGGAGCTGACCGCCGGCGAGCTGCGCTCGCGCGGTTATTATCTCGGCTCGAACGTCTCCTACAATCTGAAGAAGCTGGTCGACCTCGGCTTCATCAACCACCAGCGCTCGCGCATCGACCGCCGCTCGGTCCGCGTCTCGCTGACGCCGAAGGGCAACGAGGTGGCCGAGGTCGTCGCCGGCCTCTACGAGCGCCATGTCGGCTCGATCGAGGCCGTGGGCGGCATCAACACCGACGAGTTCAAGCAGATGAACCGCGCGCTCCAGCGTCTGGATCGCTTCTGGAACGACACGATCGCTTACCGGATGTAAGCGGATTCGAAATCTGAGACGATCGAAGCCGCGGCGAAGAAGCGCGGCCGGAGAAAACAATCAGGGCCGGTGCCGACAGGTGCCGGTTCTTGTCTTTTGCGAAAGCGGGGCGGCAGCAGGGCGAGCGCTTGACCGCCGAGCAGCGCGTGTGGAAGCTCTGCAGTCAAAGGGGAGGCCTCATGCGTCATATCCTGCTTTGCGATTTGCGCTGTGATCCTTGTTTCACCGGCCGCTGCCCGGACCCTCGGTTATGGCTCCAAGGCCGGAATGGAGGTTACGGTCGTCAAGAAATCCGGCATCAACACCTCGCATGCCAGTATCCTGACTAAACATACGAGGCAGAACGCCATCGGATACTGCCGCGACTATGTCGGTAAGGTGACCGAGGATTGCATCGCTAAGGAAATGAAAACGCCCTTGCATCTGGAGATCACAGCGGACTGCAAGAGCGGAAAATTCACCACCTTTTACGGCGCCAACATGCTGTTCCAGGGGCGCAGCCCCGCCGGAAGCGAGACGGATTATCAGATCACCGACACCGACGAGAACGTGGTGCTCGATGGCTCGGGGGCCTCGGGCTACGACTACACGCTGGAGCAGTTCAAAGCCCTCTGCCCGAACCGGGTGAAATAGGGGCAAACCGAGGATGACGGCGGGCATCTGGTGAACCCGCCGCTATCGGCGATGCCAAAATGCCTCGGTCCCATTTTTTGATCATCTTGCCGGAGGCAAATCGCGGGCCAAGGTCACGTTGCCGCCATAATCGCAGTGAAAGCGAGAATGCGGGTGATGCTGCGGGCCGAGGCCCTGCGCTTCCTGGAGCAGGTGTCGTGGTCCTACGTTTTCACGCCCTGCTGACGCAAGTCATGGTTGGCTAATTGTTAAGATTGCCGACCCTAGAGTGCGGGCAACCCGCCAGTAGAGCGAACTGAGCGAGATTAGATATAGCTAAAATGTCTGGAACATCCATGAGAACCAGCCGCCGTTTCTTCCTGACCGGAGCCTCTGCGCTCGCCGCCGCCGTCGTCGCCGGCCATGCCAGCGCGCAGGATGTGATCGGCGACATTCTGAAATCCTCGACCCGCGGCAATTGGGACGACCAGTTCGACGCCCGTGCAAGCGAGACCGGCAAGGTTGCCTCGACGCTGCCGATCTTCAGCCTGCAGACCGTAGCCTTCACCGAGCAGGCGGTGGCGCAGTACCAGGGCATTGTCGGCCAGGGCGGCTGGGAGCAGGTTCCGGCAACCAAGAAATTGCAGCTCGGCGTCGACGATCCGGATGTCGTGCCGCTGCGCAAGCGGCTGATGGTCTCGGGCGACCTGTCGCAGAGCGCCGGCATTTCGACGGCGTTCGATTCCTATGTCGACTCGGCGGTCAAGCGCTTCCAGCTCCGTCACGGCCTGCCGGCCGACGGCTCCATGGGCAAATACACTTATTCGGCGATGAACGTGCCGGCGCCGATCCGGCTTGGCCAGCTGCAGACCAATCTGCAGCGGCTGCGCGAGAAGGCGGGCACGCTCGGCGACCGCTATGTGCTGGTCGATATTCCGGCCGCGCAGGTGGAAGCCGTCGAGAACGACCGCGTCGTGCTGCGCCACACCGCGATCGTCGGCAAGATCGACCGCCAGACGCCGATCGTGAATTCCAAGATCAACGAGATCATCGTCAATCCTTACTGGAACGCGCCGGTCTCGATCGTGCGCAAGGACATCATTCCGCTGATGCGGAAGGACCCGAACTACCTCAAGGACAGCCACATCCGGCTGTTCGCGCCTGACGGAAGCGAGGTCGATCCGATGACCGTCGACTGGTCGACGGACGATGCCGCCAAGTACCGCTTCCGCCAGGATCCCGGCGCCGGCAACGCCATGGCCTCGGTCAAGATCAACTTCCCGAGCCCGGACGGCGTCTACATGCACGACACGCCGCAGCAGAGCCTGTTCGGCAAGCTGATGCGCTTCGACTCTTCCGGCTGCGTGCGCGTCCAGAACGTGCGCGACCTCGTCACCTGGATCCTGCGTGATACGCCCGGCTGGGATCGCCAGCATTTCGAGGCGGCGATCAAGACTGGCGAGAATACGCCGGTTCAGGTGGTCAACCCGGTGCCGGTCCACTTCCTGTATCTGTCGGCATGGTCGACCGGACCCGGCGTCGTGCAGTTCCGCGACGACATTTACGGCCTCGACGGCAACAGCGAGCTGCAGATTACTTCTGCGCTGTAACCGATTGATATAAATCACGAAAAGGCCGCTCTTGGAGCGGCTTTTTTGTTTGCATGTCCCCAAACAGTGCGCGGCGGTTTGGGCAGAATGACATGCGTCAAAAAGTGGGACATACAGCGCGAACAGCTGGAATCGCATCATGGACGTAGCCGTCTTCATTCTCGTCGTGCTCGCTTTCGTGGCACTTTCCGGCGCTCTCGTGCGGCTGGTGCGGGTGCCGCTCCCCGTGCTGCAGATTGCGATCGGCGCCGCGCTTGCCTGGCCGGCCAAGGGCCTGCATGTCGAGATCGATCCGGAACTCTTTCTGCTGGTGTTCATTCCGCCGCTTCTGTTCGGCGATGCCTTCGCGGCGCCGAAACGGGAGCTGATCGAGCTGCGCGGGCCGATCCTCGATCTCGCCGTCGGACTTGTCTTCTTCACCATCGTCGGCTTCGGGTATGCTCTGCACTGGCTGGTGCCAAGCATCCCGCTGGCGGTTGCGTTCGCTTTGGCCGCCGTGCTGTCACCGACCGATGCCGTTGCCGTGTCCTCGATTGTCGACCGCAATGTCGTTCCGGCTCGGCTGATGCACATATTGGAAGGCGAATCCCTGCTCAATGATGCCTCCGGCCTGGTCATGTTCCGCTTTGCCGTTGCGGCGGCGCTGACCGGCAGCTTTTCGTTCGCCGCCGCCTCGTTGAGCTTTCTTTACGCCGTGGCGGCCGGCATCCTCGCGGGCATTGCGGCGTTGTTCGTCGCCGCCAAGGCGCTGCAGGTGCTTGGCCGCATCGGCGGCACGCCGGCGGGGGCGCAGGTGCTGGTGATGGTTCTGCTGCCCTTCGTCGCCTATCTGATTGCCGAGCATGTCGGCGCTTCGGGCATCCTGGCCGCGGTCACCGCCGGCCTGGTTACGGGCACCTCCGGCATTTTCCGCCATCTCTCGGTCTCGGCGCGGATCCAGGCGATGTCGCTATGGTCGACGCTGACCTTCGTCTTCAACGGTGCTCTCTTCATCCTGCTCGGCCTGCAGCTTCCTGACATCATCCGCAGGGTCCCGCCGGAACTCACCAGCCGGCACTGGCTGTTCGAGCCGGTGCTGACCGTGCTCATTCTGACGCTCTGCGTGATCGGCCTGCGCTTCGTCTGGATCTGGATCGGCGACATGGCGTCGATGATCGCCGCGCGGCTCGGCAAGCGCAAGGCAGAGCCCTTTGGTTTCCGCGTCAGGCTTGCCGGATCGGTGGCCGGTGTGCGCGGCGCGATCACGCTTGCCGGCATCCTGTCGCTGCCGCTCGCGCTGCAGGATGGCTCGCCCTTTCCAGCGCGAGACGTGGTGATCTTTCTCGCCGCCGGCGTCATCATCTGCTCGCTGGTCATCGCCAGCCTTGCTTTGCCGAGGATCGCCCGCGGGCTGGTCGAGCCAGGCGAGGATCCGGGTGCGGCCGAGGAGCGGCGGGCGCGTGCGGGCGCCGCCGAGGCCGCCATCGCCAAGATCGAGAGCCTCGCCATCGAGGGCGGCGAAGGCGAGGCGGCCGAGGCTCGGCTCGCGGTCGCCGACAGCATCGTTGCCGGCTACCGGCGCCGCATCGCGGCTTCCGACGAGGCCGAAGAGGCGCGCGCCGAGGCGCGCGAATCCGGGCGGCTGGAGCTTGAGCTCAGGCACGCCGGCATCGAGGCGGAGCGCGCCGCCGTGCGCGCCATGTTCCGCACCCGCCAGATCAACGACCACACGATGCGGGCGCTGCTTTCCGAGATCACTTTGACAGAAGCGCTGCTCAAAAGCCGGCGCGACCGGAAATAGTGTTCAGCCGATTTGCTTGGCGCAATCCGGCCAGCAAATTTCGCGCCGCAAACGTGGCGGGCTCCAAACAACTGTGTTAATGGCGCGGCGACCTCGCAGACCTCCGGCCCCAAGGGAAAGCAAGCCATGTCAAATGCCGCGGCAGCCGCCAACAAATTCGAATCCTTCTTCGAGACCACGCTTGCCGACGCCGATCCGGAAATTTTCGGCGCCATCCGCAACGAGCTTGGCCGCCAGCGCCATGAGATCGAACTGATCGCCTCGGAAAACATCGTGTCCCGCGCCGTGCTCGAGGCGCAGGGGTCGATCATGACCAACAAATATGCCGAGGGTTATCCGGGCAAGCGCTATTACGGCGGCTGCCAGTTCGTCGACGTGGCCGAGGAACTGGCCATCGAGCGCGCCAAGAAGCTTTTCGGCTGCAACTTCGCCAATGTCCAGCCGAACTCGGGCAGCCAGATGAACCAGGCCGTCTTCCTGGCGCTTCTGCAGCCCGGCGACACGTTCATGGGCCTCGATTTGAACTCCGGCGGCCATCTCACGCATGGCTCGCCGGTCAACATGAGCGGCAAATGGTTCAAGGTCGTTTCCTACGGGGTGCGCAAGGACGACCACCTGCTCGACATGGACGCGATCGAGAAGACCGCGCATGAGACGAAGCCGAAGCTGATCCTGGCCGGCGGCACGGCCTATTCGCGCATCTGGGACTGGAAGCGTTTCCGCGAGATTGCCGATTCGATCGGCGCCTATCTGATGGTCGACATGGCGCATATCGCCGGGCTAGTCGCCGGCGGTATGCACCCGTCGCCGCTGCCTTATGCGCATGTCGTGACCACGACGACGCACAAGTCGCTGCGCGGGCCGCGCGGCGGCATGATCCTCTGCAACGACGAGGAGATCGCCAAGAAGATGAACTCGGCGGTCTTCCCGGGCCTCCAGGGCGGCCCGCTGATGCATGTCGTCGCGGCCAAGGCGGTGGCGCTCGGCGAGGCGCTGAAGCCGAGCTTCAAAGCCTATGCCGAGAGCATCGTCGCCAACGCCAAGGCGCTGGCTTCGAGCCTGCAGGAAACTGGCCTCGACATCGTGTCGGGCGGCACCGACAACCATCTGATGCTGGTCGACCTGCGCCCGAAGAACGCCACCGGCAAGCGCGCCGAGGCGGCTCTCGGCCGCGCCAACATCACCTGCAACAAGAACGGCATCCCCTTCGACCCCGAAAAGCCGTTCGTCACCTCCGGCGTCCGTCTCGGCACGCCGGCCGGCACCACGCGCGGCTTCGGCCAGGCCGAGTTCCGCGAGATCGGCAAGCTGATCGCCGAGGTGCTGGACGGGCTGAAGGCGGCGAATTCCGACGAGGGCAATGCGGCAGTCGAGGCCGCGGTCAAGGCCAAGGTCACGGCGTTGACGGATCGCTTCCCGCTCTATCCTTATCTCGGTTGACCGGAAGCCGCGCGTCATCTTTTATCCGCCGGCAGTGCGCCGTCCTGATTGGGCGGCGTCGCGAACTGGAGACTTGATGATGCGCATTTTCCATCTTGCCGCCTTGGCCCTGGTCGGCTCGCTGGCCGGTTTCGCCGTGTCCGGCGCGGCCGGGCAGGAGCAGGCGCAGCCAGAACCGGCCACAAACACCTTCGGCAGATGGACCACGATCATCGACACGCTCGACACCGGGCAGGATGCGCACAAGACCTGCGCGGCCTCCGCAGCTTTCGTCGACGGCATCGGCAATGCTGGCACGCTAACGCTGTCGATCTCGACCGGCGACGCGCTGCCGCCGGATGCCTATCCCGCGATCATGATCGCCGTCGACAACAAGGACCTGCCGACCGGCAAGGACATCGCGGCGACCTTCGGCGACCCCGGCATCAAGGTTTCCGCGAAAGTCTATTCGAATGCCGTTGGCGGTCGTCCCAGCTGGACGGTCGACAACCAGGCGAAGACAAGTCTCGCTCTGCTGCGCGCCATGCGCAAAGTCACCTCGCTCGATGTTGTTTTTGGCAAGCAGACCGTCGCCAGCATTCCGATGGACGGCTTCACCAAGGCCTACCGCAACCTCGGCACGTCCTGCGGATTCCCGACCAAGGACGTCGCGCCCTGAACCGACCGGGCACGACAGGGGCAGGGCGCTGGCAATCTTTCTCGCGCCTCGCTATCTCTGAGAAATGAAGGCTCTAAGCCTTCCGCTCACCAGAGCGAGATGACGCTTCCTTGAATCGCCATCTCGCTCTAAGATTTTGTTTTTGAAGCATGATCTTCTCCGAAGAGTCTGCAACTTTTCGGGATCATGCTCTGAATCGCAAACCCAAGGCTCTCCATGCGCTGCCCCTATTGCCAGTCCGAAGATACGCAGGTGAAGGATTCGCGTCCCGCCGAGGATGGCGCGGCGATCCGCAGGCGCCGCGTCTGTCCGGACTGCGGCGGCCGCTTCACCACCTTCGAGCGCGTGCAACTGCGCGATCTCGTCGTCATCAAGAAGTCCGGCCGCAAGGTGCCGTTCGACCGCGACAAGCTGCTGCGCTCGGTCGAGATCGCGGTGCGCAAGCGCAATGTCGACCCCGAGCGGATCGATCGCGCCGTGACCGGCATCGTGCGCCAGCTCGAAAGCTCCGGCGAGACGGAAGTGGCCTCCGGCGAGGTCGGTCGGCTCGTCATGGAAGCGCTGAAATCGCTCGACGACGTCGCCTATGTCCGCTTCGCTTCGGTCTATCGCAATTTCCGTGAAGCCAAGGATTTCCACGAGTTGCTGGGCGAACTGAAGGGCGACGAAGAAAAGACCGAAGAGGACGCCGGCTGATCATGGCGAAAGCTCAATTGGGCGGGGCCGAGCAAGCAGCCCTTGATCGCCGTTTCATGGCGGCGGCCATCAGGCTGTCGCGCCGCAATGCCGGCCGCACCGCGACCAACCCTTCCGTCGGCACCATCGTCGTGCGCGACGACGGCGCCGGCCCGATGATCGTCGGCACCGGCGTCACTGCTGTTGGCGGCCGGCCGCACGCCGAGACCGAGGCGCTGGCCGAGGCCGGCGAACTGGCCCGCGGCGCCACCGCCTATGTGACGCTTGAGCCCTGCGCCCATCACGGCCGCACGCCGCCCTGCGCCACCGCGCTGGTCAATGCCGGCATTGCGCGCGTCGTCGGCGCCGCGAGCGATCCCGATCCGCGCGTTTCCGGCAAGGGTTACGCCATGCTGCGCGCCGCCGGCATCGAGGTCGTGGAGAAGGTGCTCGCCACAGAGGCCGCCGAGCAGATGGCCGGCTATCTGATTCGATCTTTGAAGAAACGTCCCGAAGTGACGCTGAAGCTTGCGCTTTCGAGCGACGGCAAGATCGGCCGGAAAGGCGCCGGCCAGGTCGCCATCACGGGTGAGATCGCCAGGCGCGAAGTCTATCTTATGCGCGCGGAGGCCGACGCTATCCTCGTCGGCATCGGCACTGCGCTGGAGGACGACCCGGCGCTGACCGTGCGCCTGCCGGGGTTGGAGAACCGCTCCCCGGCTCGCATCATCCTCGATCGCCAGATCCGGCTGCCGGAGTCGTCGAAGCTCGTTTCCGGGGTGGATCGTGTCCCGCTCTATGTCGCGGCATGCGCCGAGGCCGACCCGCAGCGGCGGGCTGCGCTCGAACGCGCGGGCGTGCACTTCATCGGCACTGAAACTTACGAGAGCGAAGTAGCCCTGCCGGAACTGCTCGAGGATATTGCAGCCCTCGGCATGGCGAGCGTGGTGGTCGAAGGCGGCGCCAAGGTAGCCGAGGCCTTCCTGGCGGAAGACCTCGTTGACCGCATCGTCCTGTTCCAGGGACCGGAGGCGATCGGCGAGGATGGTATCGCCTCGCCGATCGACGCTGCGCATATCCCGCCGGGTTTCCGCAAATTGCGTGAGATGCGCTTCGGCGAGGACAGCTATGCCGAGTGGGTAAGACCATGATCCCAAAAAGTGGGAAATGGTTTTTGGATAAGAGCATGGTCAAACTGGAAGACACGATCTGATGTTTACGGGAATCGTTACGGATGTCGGCACTGTCGCTTCGGTGAAGCCGCTCAGCGAAGGCGTCGGCCTGCGCATCGACACGGCCTATGACCCGGAAACGATCGCGATCGGCGCTTCGATTTCCTGCGGTGGCGTCTGCCTGACTGTGACGGCGCTGCCCGAGAACGGCTCGAACGCGCGCTGGTTCGAGGTCGAAGCCTGGGAAGAGGCGCTCAGGCTGACCACTGCATCCGGTTGGAAATCGGGCACCAGGATCAATCTCGAACGGGCGCTGAAGATCGGCGACGAGCTCGGTGGCCATATCGTCTCCGGCCATGTCGACGGCACGGCGGAAATCGTCGAGCGCAAGGAAGAGGGCGATGCCGTGCGCTTCACGCTGGAGGCGCCGCGCCACCTGGCGAAGTTCATCGCGCCGAAAGGCTCCGTCGCGCTCGACGGCACCTCGCTTACCGTCAACAAGGTCGAAGCTACGCGCTTCGATGTGCTTTTGATCCAGCATTCGCTGAGCGTCACCACCTGGGGCGAGCGCCAGGCTGGCGACCGCGTCAACATCGAGATCGATACCATGGCCCGTTATGCCGCGCGCCTCGCCGAGGCGGCGAAACAGGGGCTTTGAGCGCAGCCGAGGGGTTCCGGCGAGGCGGCGCGGATCGCTGAGGTGCCAGGTCGCGCCGGCGCCTCAGCTTCCCTTCTCGGACTGAAGCTTGAGCGGGTGATGGGCCCTCGAGCATCGATCTCGATCCTCGAGCCTTCGCCTGCTAGCTGAAGAAAGCCCGGAAGATCGCGATGCTTGGGATCCGGACCTGTCGGAAGATGCTGGACCTGTGTCGGGCGGCAATCTTGTGCTTGCGATCAATCCGGCTTCGGCCTAAGTCACCGGCAACCCCCCGGAGACTTTTATGGCAGGCATATCCCAACACGGCAAAGCGTTCATTCGTCCGCAGGCGAAGGCGCATCTGCTTATCGTCGAGGCGCGTTTCCACGACGACCTCGCCGACGCGCTGCTCGAAGGCGCGACCAGCGCGCTGGACGAGGCCGGCGCCACTTATGACGTCGTGACTGTTCCTGGCTCGCTCGAAATTCCGGCCGTCATCACCTTCGCGCTGGACGGTGCCGGCGAGGGCGGCGTACACTATGACGGCTTCGTCGCGCTCGGCACCATCATCCGTGGCGACACCTATCATTTCGACATCGTCGCCAATGAATCGAGCCGTGCGCTGATGGATCTTTCCGTGCAGGAAGCGGTCGCGATCGGCAACGGCATCCTGACCACCGAAAACGATGCGCAGGCCTGGACGCGGGCCAAGCGCACCGAAGGCGACAAGGGCGGCTTTGCCGCCCGCGCGGCGCTGACCATGATCGCGCTCAAAGAGAAGTTCGGAGCCCAATCGTGAGCGATCCTGCCCAGACCGGTGCGGCGCGCCATGCCAACAAGCGCGGTGCCGCCCGTCTTGCCGCCGTCCAGGCGCTCTACCAGATGGACGTGGCCGGCAGCGGTATTTTCGAGATCACCGCCGAATACGAGGCCTTCCGCCTCGGCAAGGAAGTCGACGGCGCGCTTTATCGCGAGGCCGACCCGCAGTGGTTCCGCGCCATCCTGACCGGCGTCGTCGAGAACCAGAAGACCATCGATCCGATCATCCGCCAGGCGCTGACTGACGACTGGCCGCTGTCGCGGCTGGACTCGACGCTGCGCGCCATCCTGCGCGCCGGCGTCTATGAGCTGATGAAGCGCGAGGACGTTCCCGTGGCCGTGATCGTGTCGGAATATGTCGACATCGCCAAGGCCTTCTACGAGGAAGACGAGCCGAAGCTGGTCAACGCCCTGCTCGACCGTGTCTCGCGCCGGGTACGGGGCGAGGGTCGCGGCAAGGACGCATCGTGACCGCCACGGCAGTCGTCGCTGACGCCGGCAGGGAAGCGCGCCGCACGGCAGTGCTCCTCGCGGCCGCGCAGGCGATCGTCGGTTCCGCCGCGCCGATCGCCATTTCGATCGGCGCGCTTGCCGGCCAATATCTGCTCGGCCCCGACAAGTCTCTGGCGACGGCGCCGGTCACCGGCTTCAACCTCGGCGTTGCGCTCGGCGCCCTGCCGGCGGCCGCCATCATCCGCCGGCTCGGCCATCGCGGCGGCTTCATGACCGGCACCATCGTCACCGCCCTCGGCGGGCTGATCGCGACGCTCGCGCTCTTTCAGGCGAGCTTCTGGCTGTTCGCCTTTGGCCTGGGCGTGATCGGTGTCGGCGGCGCCTTCGTGCAGCAGTTCCGCTTCGCCGCCGCCGACAACGCGCCGCCGCAATTCAAGGCGCGCGCCATTTCCTTCGTGCTGGCTGGCGGCATCGTCACCGCCATCCTCGGGCCTCAGATCGTCATCTACACCGGCGACCTTCTGGCCCCGGTGATGTTTGCCGGATCCTTCGCCTCCATCCTGGTGCTGGCCGCCATAGGCGCGATTATCCTTTCCTTCCTGCATACGTCCAGGCGGACGAGCAGCGCCGCCGAAGCCGCCGCAAGCGACGCACGTCCGCTGGTCGAGATCGCCACCCAACCGCGTTTCGTCGCGGCGCTGTTCTGCGCCGTAGGCAGCTATGCGCTGATGAGCTTCGTCATGACCGGCGCGCCGCTCGCCATGGTCGGCTGCGGTCTTTCGACCGACGATGCCACGCTTGGCATCTCCTGGCACGTTATGGCGATGTTCGGGCCGAGCTTCTTCACCGGTTCGCTGATCCACCGCTTCGGCGCCGAGCGCATCGTCGCCATTGGGTTGGTGCTGCTCATCGCCTGCGCAGTGGTGGCGCTCTCAGGCCTTGCGCTATGGCAGTTCTGGACCGCGCTGATCCTGCTCGGCCTCGGCTGGAATTTCGGTTTCATCGGCGCGACCGCCATGGTCGCCGCGAGCTACCATCCATCCGAAAAAGGCAAGGTGCAGGGCTTCCATGACTTCGTCCTGTTCGGCTCCGTCGCCTTCGCCTCGCTGATGTCGGGCGCGGTCTACAATGCCTGGGGCTGGACCATGCTGAACTGGATCGTGTTCCCGGTCGTTGTGCTCTGCTTCCTGGCGCTCGGCACCCTGAAGCTGCCGGGCTTGCGCCGCGCCAACTGACATTGCGCCGTTTGCCGGCGCGCAATCGATCTAAATGCACGGCGGCCCCCTGCCGGTGAGTCGCGGCGTTCGTCTTTCCGGCGAAAGCCGGGCAAAAACCGAACAATATCTTGACGTTCCCAGCCCTGTTTCGCATACACCTTAGCCAAGGGGTGGATTCCGCGTGCGGCGTTCATCTCCGTCCCAACGGCCCAGGGAGGGGTTCTTCTGGGCCATCAATCGAGGAAAATTCGGCAATGACCATCATTACCGCCGTCATCGCCTGCGGCTTGCTGTCAGTCCTGTACGCCATCTGGGCGACACGATCGGTCCTGGCGTCCGATCAGGGCAACCAGCGCATGCAGGAAATCTCCGCCGCCATTCGCGAAGGTGCTCAAGCCTATCTGGCGCGCCAGTACACCACCATCGCCGTCGTCGGCATCGTCGTGCTTCTTCTCGCCTGGTGGCTGCTCTCCATCACGTCCGCGATCGGCTTCCTGATCGGCGCGGTGCTTTCGGGCGCTGCCGGCTTCATCGGCATGCATGTCTCGGTGCGCGCCAATGTCCGCACCGCGCAGGCTGCTTCCAACAGCCTCGCCGCCGGCCTCGACATCGCCTTCAAGTCGGGCGCCATCACCGGCCTGCTGGTGGCGGGCCTGGCGCTGCTCGGCGTCTCCATCTACTACCTCATCCTGACCGGCCCGATGGGCCTGCAGCCAAACGACCGCATCGTCATCGACGCGCTGGTCTCGCTCGGCTTCGGGGCCTCGCTGATCTCGATCTTCGCCCGTCTCGGCGGCGGCATCTTCACCAAGGGCGCCGACGTCGGCGGCGACCTCGTCGGCAAGGTGGAAGCCGGCATTCCGGAGGACGATCCGCGCAACCCGGCCACCATCGCCGACAATGTCGGCGACAATGTCGGCGACTGCGCCGGCATGGCCGCCGACCTGTTCGAGACCTATGCGGTGACGGTCGTCGCCACCATGGTTCTGGCCGCAATCTTCTTCGGCGGCACTGCAGTGCTGGGCGCCGCCATGCTCTATCCGCTCGCCATTTGCGGCGCCTGCATCCTGACCTCGATCGTCGGCACCTTCTTCGTCAAGCTCGGCTCCAACGGCTCGATCATGGGCGCCCTCTACAAGGGGCTGATCGTCACCGGCCTGCTGTCGATCGTCGGCCTGGCCGTCGCTACTTCGGCCACTCTCGGTTGGGGAGAGGTCGGCACCGTCGCCGGCATCGTCATCACCGGCAAGAACCTGTTCATCTGCGGCCTGATCGGTCTTCTGGTGACCGGCCTCATCGTGGTGATCACCGAATACTACACCGGCACCAACAAGCGCCCGGTGAATTCGATCGCCCAGGCCTCGGTGACCGGCCACGGCACCAATGTCATCCAGGGCCTCGCGGTCTCCTTGGAATCGACGGCGCTGCCGGCCATCGTCATCGTCGGCGGCATCATCGCCACCTACCAGCTTGGCGGCCTCTTCGGAACGGCAATCGCCGTCACCACCATGCTCGGGCTCGCCGGCATGATCGTGGCGCTCGACGCCTTCGGCCCGGTCACCGACAATGCCGGCGGCATCGCCGAAATGTCGGGCCTGCCCAAGGAAGTGCGCCACTCCACCGACGCGCTCGACGCGGTCGGCAACACCACCAAGGCCGTGACCAAGGGCTATGCCATCGGCTCCGCCGGCCTCGGCGCGCTGGTGTTGTTCGCGGCCTATTCGAACGACCTCAGGTTTTTTGCCGCCAATGGCGACAAGTACCCGTACTTCCAGGGCATGGGCGAGATCTCCTTCGACCTTTCCAACCCGTATGTCGTTGCCGGCCTGATCTTTGGCGGCCTCATTCCGTATCTGTTCGGCGGCATCGCCATGACCGCCGTCGGCCGCGCGGCGGGCTCGATCGTCGAGGAAGTGCGCAAGCAGTTCCGCGAGGACAAGGGCATCATGGCCGGGACCTCGAAACCGAACTACGCGCGCGCCGTCGACCTGCTGACCCGGGCAGCGATCCGGGAAATGATCATCCCGTCGCTGCTGCCGGTGCTGGCGCCGCTCGTCGTCTATTTCGGCGTGCTCCTGATCTCGGGCTCGAAAGCCTCGGCCTTCGCGGCCCTTGGCGCCTCGCTGCTCGGCGTCATCGTCAACGGCCTCTTCGTCGCCGTCTCGATGACCTCCGGCGGCGGCGCCTGGGACAACGCCAAAAAGTCGTTCGAGGACGGCTTTACCGACAAGAATGGCGTCAAGCACCTGAAGGGCTCCGAGGCGCATAAGGCCTCGGTCACCGGCGACACTGTCGGCGATCCCTACAAGGACACCGCCGGCCCGGCGGTCAATCCGGCGATCAAGATCACCAATATCGTGGCGCTGCTGCTCCTGGCCGTGCTCGCGCACGGCTGAGCCACGTTCTTTCTGCATCAAGTGACCCGCGGGAGCGATCCCGCGGGTTTTGTTTACGGCCAAGCCGTTTCGGCGAAACAAAAAACCCGCCGAAGCGGATTCGGCGGGTCTTGGTCCGTGGACGTCGCTGACAGCGAACTCAGGGCGTGCCGCCGCCCGGGATCCCGGGCGCCAGCTTGCTGGCGCCGTTGATGATCTGGCTGAGGAAGTTCTGGTCCTTGCCGCCCGTCGGCGTCGTCCTCGAGATGAAGTCGAAGACCTTGCCGTCCTTCAGGCCGTAATTGGCGATCTGGGTGACGCGGCCGTCGGCGCCGAAATAGACCGCCAGCACGTGCTGGTCGACGATGCGCGGGTTGTCGAAGGCGACGTAGCGCTTGCGCGTCTGCGAGATATAATAGAACGCCTCGTTGTCGAAGGTCGCCGTCGTCGACGGCGTGCCCAGCGCAAGAAGAACCTGCTCGCGACTCGATCCGACCGGCACCGAGTCGATCGCCGCCTGGTCGATGACGTAGCCTTTCGTCAGCGTCTCGCTCGGACGCAGATCACCGAACATCTTGGACGAATTGCAGGCGGAAAGCGCGGATACCGCCACCAGCAGAGTGGCCACGCCCGCCCGCACAGGCATGAAAAACGACTTGAATTTCAGCGCACCCAACAACAATTCTCCATCACATCCCCGCAGCTTGCGCTGGGCCGCAAAACCGGTAAACCAGCTTGCATGCCGATGCAACAAGGCCAAATCAAACAAAAGGTCCCCGGGAGACCACCCTCAATGTTCCAGCGCCTTTTTGGTCGCGAACGTCACGCCAACCGCGCCATCACCGAGGCGCTCTACGCACAAATCGTGGCGGCGGCGCGGCAAACGGTGTTTTATTCCGACTGGAATGTGCCGGATACGCCGCTCGGCCGCTTCGAGATGCTGTCGCTCCATATGTACCTGATCCAGCACCGGCTGCGCGGCGAGGGCGGAGCCGCGGCCGAGATCGCTCAGGTGCTGATCGACGAGTTCTTCCTCGATGTCGACCATTCGCTGAGGGAACTCGGCATCAGCGATGTCGGCGTGCCGAAGCGCATGAAGAAGCTGGCAAAGATGTTCTATGGCCGCACTGCGGCCTACGACGAAGCCTTGCGGGACGACGACGGCGCGGCGCTTGCCGTGGCGCTCGCCCGCAATGTCAGGCCCGATGCCGGCGAATGGCCTGAGGCGTCGCTGCTGGCGAATTATGTTAGCGCGGCGACCGGGCAGCTTGCCGCTCAGCCGACCGAATCGATCATGGCTGGCGCCGTCGCGTTCCCGGTCGCCGGAGCCACCTGAAGGAGGCGAGAATGAAGCACGCCGAACCGCAGAGCCCCGTATCCTTTGTCGCCAATGTCGCCCGCCTGCCGCAAAAGGGTTTGCCGGTTGCAATCGAGGCCGACGAAAGGCAGCGCACTGCGCTTGCCGCCGAACATGACCTGCTTTCCGTCGAGAGCTATCGCGCCGAGCTCTTGGTGGCGTCCTGGAAACGCAACGGCGTCAAGGTCAGCGGCCGCGTCGAGGCCGACATCACCCAGGCCTGCATCGTCACACTCGATCCGGTCGCGGCTCACATCGACGAGCCCGTCGAGGCGCTGTTCTTGCTGGAGCAGTCGAAACTCGGACGCGAAGGCTTCGACGGCGGCGGCGAGATCGTCCTCGACGCCGACGGGCCCGACAGCCCGGAAACTTTTTCCGGCGACACCATCGATGTCGGGGCGCTCGCCGAGCAGTTTTTCGGCCTGGCGATCGACCCTTATCCGCGCAAACCCGGCGCCTCGCTCGAGGGCGCGGGTGACGATCAGCCCGAGGAAAGCGAATTCCAGAAAAAGCTGCGTTCGCTGCTCGGAAAATCCTGAAGGCGGCCTGGATTTTGGAAAAGTTGGTTGTGCGGCAGCCCAAAACCGCTATTTTCGCCGAACCTTCGCGAGCCCCCTTACCTCGGCAGGCGCCCGCCGCTAGCCAGGCAAACCGTGAGAAAAACACCGCGTGATCAGGATTTCCATCGATGCCATGGGCGGGGATCACGGACCAGGCGTCGTCATCCCCGCGCTGATGACGGTCGCCATCCGCCGCCCTGACATCCGTTTCGTCATCTATGGCCGCGAGGACGCTGTGCGTCCCGAACTGGCCAAGTTTCCCAAGCTCGCCGAGGTGAGCGAGTTCGTCCATTGCGAGATCGCTGTCAGGATGGACGACAAGCCGAGCCAGGCGCTGCGCCACGGCCGCTGGAAATCGTCGATGTGGAAAGCGGTCGAGGCGGTGAAGAACGGCGCCGCGCAGGCCTGCATCTCGGCCGGCAACACCGGCGCGTTGATGGCGATGTCGAAATTCTGCCTGCGCACCATGGCCACCATCGACCGCCCGGCGATCGCGGCGCTTTGGCCGACGACGCGCGGCGAGAGCGTGGTGCTCGATGTCGGCGCCACCATCGGTGCGGATGCGCATCAGCTCGTCGATTTCGCCATCTTGGGCACCGGAATGGCGCGCTCGGTGTTCGGTATCGAGCGGCCGAGCGTCGGCCTGCTCAATGTCGGCGTCGAGGAGATCAAGGGCCAGGAGGAGGTCAAGGAGGCCGGGCGCATGCTGCGCGAGGCCAACATGGCCTCGATGAACTATCGCGGCTTCGTCGAGGGCGACGACATCGGCAAGGGCACGGTCGATGTGGTCGTCACCGAGGGCTTTGCCGGCAACATCGCACTCAAGACCGCCGAGGGCACGGCAAGGCAGATCGCGGGCTATTTGCGGGCCGCCATGAGCCGCACGCTGATGGCCAGGATCGGCTACGTGTTTGCCAAAGGTGCCTTCGACCGGCTGCGCGAAAAGATGGATGTCGGCCGCTCCAATGGCGGCGTCTTTCTGGGCCTGAACGGCATTGTGGTGAAGAGCCATGGCGGTGCCGATTCGGATGGCTTTGCCGCGGCGATCGAGCTCGGCTACGACATGGTGCGCAACAATCTGCTTGACCGGATCGAGGCCGATCTCGATCTGTTCCATGCGCGCAATCCGACTGCCCAGGCAAACAGGAAATCCGGCGTCGCCGTCGAGGCCGAGGAATAGGAACGAACCTTGATCAGATCAGTTGTGCGCGGCAACGGTGCCGCGCTGCCCCGCCGCATCATGAAGAATGCCGATTTCGAAGGCATGGTGGAGACCTCCGACGAGTGGATCGTCCAGCGCACCGGCATTCGCCAGCGCCACGTCGCGGCCGATGACGAGACGACGGCCTCGCTGGGCGAGGCGGCGGCGCGCGCCGCGCTCGACAGCGCCGGCCTGACGCCAGCCGATATCGACCTGATCGTGCTGGCGACCTCGACGCCCAATAACACGTTCCCGGCGACGGCTGTCGAAATCCAGAACCGCCTCGGCATGCATCACGGCTTCGCCTTCGACATGCAGGCCGTGTGTTCCGGCTTCGTCTATGCGGTCGCCACCGCCGATCTCTATATCCGCGGCGGGCTGGCAAAACGCGTCCTGGTGATCGGCTCCGAAACCTTCTCGCGCATCCTCGACTGGAGCGACCGCTCGACCTGCGTGCTGTTTGGCGATGGCGCCGGCGCCGTGGTGCTCGAAGCGGCGAAAGGGGCTGGCAACATCGCCGATCGCGGCGTGCTGGCCGCCAGCCTGCGCTCGGATGGCGTCCACAAGGAAAAACTCTTCGTCGACGGCGGCCCGTCCACCACGGGAACGGTCGGCCATCTCAGGATGGAAGGCCGCGAGGTGTTCAAGCACGCGGTCGGCATGATCACCGATGTCATCGAGGCCACTTTCGCCGAGGCCGGCATCACGGCGGAAGACCTCGACTGGTTCGTGCCGCATCAGGCCAATAAACGGATCATTGACGCTTCCGCCAAGAAGCTCGGGATAGCCGAAGAGAAAGTCGTGGTCACCGTCGATTTGCACGGTAATACCTCGGCTGCCTCCGTGCCGCTCGCCTTGTCGGTGGCCGTCGCCGACGGCCGCATCAAGAAGGGCGACCTTGTTCTGCTCGAGGCGATGGGCGGGGGTTTTACCTGGGGCGCGGTGTTGCTGCGCTGGTAAGTGCCGAACGCGGGGGTTCGGTCCTTGACCTTGCCGGATCAATTACTTAGGCTCTGCCGCTGCCTGTATCGATTTATGTTTTTGAGCTGATGGGACGGTCGCATGGGGGGAAAGACACTGACGCGTGCCGACCTAGCCGAAGCCGTTTACCGCAAGGTTGGTTTGTCGCGAACTGAATCGGCCGAGTTGGTCGAGGCCGTCCTGGATGAGATTTGCGAAGCCATCGTTCGCGGCGAGACGGTGAAGCTGTCTTCCTTCGCGACTTTCCATGTCCGCTCCAAGAATGAGCGCATCGGCCGCAATCCCAAAACCGGCGAAGAAGTGCCGATCCTGCCGCGCCGCGTGATGACCTTCAAATCCTCGAACGTGCTGAAGAACCGCATCTTGCGTTCGCACCAGAACAGCAAGGCCAAGGGCGTCAAGTAACCCTCGAATGCCGGTTGAAAACCGCGGCCCCTTTGACGCCGGGCTTGAATATCGCTTCATAAACCGCTGAAATAAGGTGCGATTCGGATCAACTCCGGATTGCGGTCCAGCGTGAGGATTCGCCCATGGACAAGAGCCCCGATGCTTTCCGTACCATCAGCGAGGTTGCGGAAGATCTCGACCTGCCGCAGCACGTGCTGCGTTTCTGGGAAACCCGTTTCAACCAGATCAAGCCGATGAAGCGTGGTGGCGGCCGCCGTTACTACCGGCCGCAGGATGTCGAACTGATCAAGGGCATCCGGCACATGCTTTATGATCAGGGCTATACGATCAAAGGCGTGCAGAAGCTGTTGCGCGAGAACGGAAACCATTTCCTGGTCGCGATCGGCAATGGCGACATGGCAGCCGTCGAGGCGATCGCGCAGCGCCGCCAGGCCGAGCAGGTGCCGCTGACCGCGGCTGCCCAGCCGCGCGGCGACGAGGATGCGCTCGTCGGTCAGCCCAAGGTGAAGCCCAGCCGCCGCTTCTTCGGCCTTGGCAAGGGAGACGACGAAGGTCCCGTGCAGCCGGACTCCTCGAAATTGTCGCGCGACAACCGGGCCTTGCTGCAGGAGGCGCTCTTCGACCTTCTGGAGTGCAAGCGCCTGCTCGACCAGGTGCGTTGAGCTTCGGTTGCCGCTCCCGCGGCTTGGACGGCCGGCGTACCTGACACCCGGAACTGCTGTCGCATCCATGCGTTAGCCCTTCTCTGCAAGAGAAGGACATCAGGCATGGCGTGGTTTTCGACCCTTTCCGATCTCGATCTGGACAGGCAGGTCGCGGCGCTCTCGCGTCAACTTGACGATGTCAGGAAAGCCTTGGCAAAACGCGGCGACACCTATTACGAGGACGGCCGCGAGGCGGCGTCCGATTATTATTCGCAGCTCGCCGACCGCTTTCACGAGGCGCTGCCGGCAATCAGGCGCCGGGGCAGGGCGCTCGAGCACACCGCGCGCGAGCATCCGGCCACTGTGGCCGCCGTCGGACTGGTCGTGGTCGGCCTGCTTGCCGGCCTTCTGATCAGCCGGCGCTGACCCCGGGGCTGCGAAACAGAAATGGCGACCGTTCGCGCCGGCCGCCATTCCGTCAGCACGAGAGCCCAACCGGATGAAATCGGGATGGAGTGGGCTCCGGCTTCGATCAGTTCGCGAGCTTGATCCGGCTCTTAGGATCGACCTTCATGACCTGGCTGCATTTGCCGTAGACGGTGCCGTTCTTATCGGTGGCGTCGGTGTAGGTGCCCTTACAGTCGAGCTGCAGCACCAGACAGGAGCCGGAGCCTTTGCAGACCGCGCCGCCGTCGCCGGTCGGATGCGTGCCGGCAAAGGCCGGCGCGGAAACCGAGCCGAAAGCCGAGACGACGAAGGCGGCGGCGAGCGAGATACGCTTGAAGTTGGTCATTTGAGCATTTCCTTCCATTGGTTGCTGGGAGCGCTTTCTGGCGTCCCGGTCGGGTTGCGGAACGCCTTCGTGGCGTCCATGACCGCTTGGTGCAGCCTCCAATGGAAAGGTTCATGGCCCGCGCGATTTTTGTCGCCTGGCGAGCATTGCTGTGAAGGTGTCAGGGTTCAGGGATTACCGTAGGTGCCGGATCTGCCAGAAGCGCTAAGCGCTCGTTGGGCAGTGGCGACTTGATGCGGCAAGAGGTCGGGACCGCTTGAAAAGCGATCGAACCCGGCTGCGCGCTCATCAGGGGACAGCGGGTGCTCAAAGGAGAGGCTTGTCCCACGAAGCGAAAAATTCCGCTGGGAAGACTTGCGCGACCAATACAATGAAGGCCTGTCTTCCCATCGGCAGGTGGGAAGGATCAGGCCTTCTTCTCAACCACCTTCTTATGGTGGTGATGATGGTGGTGATGATGATGATGATGGTGCCGGCGATGATGCTTGTGATGGTGGTGCTTTATCACCGGGGCCGCATCGGCGCTGGTCGTGCCGAGGATCGGCATGGTGAATGCCAGGGCCAGAGCCAGCCCGAGCGCGGAGAGGAGGGACTTCTTCATGATTTCGTTTCCTTTTACGCGGGCGTTCCGGAGTTCACCGGACCAAATCGGTGACCCAAGCCCCGCGATCGGCACTATCCTCCTGGATTTTTTCGACACTTTTTCCGGACTGTAGATTTTTGTTTCTGGATTGTTTCTGGCGAACCACGATCGCGCCGCGCGCTCTTGCGGGCGCGCATGGACGGCTCGACATCATGCTTTTCGAGCCTGATGAGTCAGCTGCGCGCCTCACATCGGCGGAGCCACGCCATGATTGCCGACCACCACCCGGCGCGAAACGAGCTTGCCGCCGCTGCCGCGCTCGGCGCTGACGAACACGGTCATGCCTGGCTTGAGATCCGCAGGCGCAGCGGGCGCGAATTTCACGATCGGCGTCGATTGCGGGATGGCGATCTCTTTCTTCTGGCCATTGCTGTAGGTCAGCGTCACGGTCCTGCCGTTGACCTCGGTCACGTCGGCGACAGTGCCGTTGGTCATTCGGCTGTTGGGCTGCAAATCCCAATCGCGGTCGCCTTCTCCGGTTCCCTTTAACGCCGCCGGGAAGATCACGACTTCCAGCGCGCCGCTGCCGCCGTCGGCCTTGGACACCGATGCGATGCCGAGGAAATCGCCCTGTTTGATATCGGCGGCCGACGCCTTGGCGACACCGGAGATCATCCAGTCGGGGGAAAGGGTGATCGTATCGGTCTTGCCGTCGCGGGCTTTCACCTTCAGCGTCGTGCCGGCGAGGTCGACCACCGTGCCGCGCAAGCGCACGGTGTCCGCCTGAGCGGCGCCCGCAAAGCCTGAGATCATGCCGAGTACGATAGCGAATAGCTTCAGTTTCATGGAATCCGATCCTCTTCAAAGGGGCTGGCGTCGCCCGCCTTCCGGCAAGCGACGAGAGCTAACGAATCGGAGTGGGCAAAATGCCGGCGGGTGCGGCCTTCGGCGCTTCAAAAGATCTTGATTGGGCTTCGCGCCACCTTACATGTCGGTGGCCTGCGGCCTCGGCTCCCAGCCGATGACCACGGTCACGATGGCGTGACGGCCAAAACGGCCTCTTGGCAAATCATCCGTTAACGGCCATTCTCCCGCCCGTCTCAGGCAACGCCACATTTCATCTGTGTTGTTTCATCCCAAGGAGTTGCCATGCCCAACACCGCAAGAAGCGCTGTTTCCAACAACATCATTGCCGCGTCCGGCCTCAATCCGCTGAAAGCCGTCCGCGAAACGAGGGGATATACGATTGAGGAGCTTTCCTTGACCTGCGGCCTGGCCGTGGGCGAGATCGTCGACATCGAGGACGGCAAAGACGCCGACCCCGCCAAGCTCAGGCGTATCGCTTCCGCGCTGCAAGTGCCGGAAGAGGAATTGATCATGATGCCGACCGAAGAGAATCGGCCCACACAGCAATAGAGACGCCGAAGCGTCCGCGAAAAAAGCCCGCCATGGCCCGCCCTGGCGGGCTTTTTGCGCCTTCCACAGATGGTCCCCTGGCCCTTGCCAACTGCCAGCGCGCCATGCGGCAATCCCGGCCGCTGCCACGATTCGGCGGCATCGAGTGGCCAACATGCCTGATTGAGGTTTCGCTCATGAGCTTGGAATCGGTCCGCGCCTTCTTTGCCGAACATGCTCCCGACATCGAGGTGCTGGTCACCGAAGCGAGCTCGGCGACCGTGGCACTGGCGGCCGACGCCCATGGCGTGCTGCCGGCGCAGATCGCCAAGACCATCTGCCTGCGCGTCGGCGAGGAGACCATGCTGGTCGTGACCAGCGGCACTGCCAGGCTCGACAACCGCAAATGCAAGGACACGCTCGGCGGCAAGCCGCGCATGCTCGACGGCGAACAGGTGCTTGCCGCGACCAGCCACCCGCCGGGCGGCGTCTGCCCCTTCGGTCTGCCGGCGCCGCTGCCGGTCTTTTGCGATGTGACGCTGCGGGCCTTCGACGAGGTCGTTCCCGCCGCCGGCGCGACGAATGCCGCCGTGCGGATTTCGCCGCAGCGGATGGCCGAACTTGTCGACGCCAAATGGGTCGACGTGTGCCAGTAGGAGATTGGAGGGGACTTCTGGGGGGCAAGTCTCAGGCTTGAAAAATGGTCGGAGTGGCCGGATTCGAACCGACGACCCCTTGACCCCCAGTCAAGTGCGCTACCGGGCTGCGCTACACTCCGGACCGGGTGGCGATGTATCGTGATAACCCCGTGCGGGTCAACCGAATTCGGCGGCTAATTCGCCGATGACAGTGCCGCAGCAGGGACGGCGCGCGCCAACCGCAATTCCTTCTGGTGCCGGTATTCCAGCGCGCTCGCGCCCCAGATCAGCCCGAGCAGCAGATAGAGATGGCGCCAGTGATCGATGTCGATGAAGGTGCCGAGCCCGATATTGCCGAGATAGGCGACATAGGCGCAAAGCAGATAGGGCTGCCAGGGACGAGCGCGAAGGAGGATGCGGAAGCCGGCGCAGATCGTCCACAGGGTTAGCGTCAGGAACGAGACGAAGCCCAGCCAGCCATAGTCCATCAGCGCCTTCAGCCAGATGTCGTGCGTGTCCTCGCCGTAGATCGTGCCGAAGACCAGCGGGCCGATGCCGAACGGGTGTTCCAGTGCCAGCTGGAAGCCGATCGTATAGCGTGCGAAGCGGCCGAGCCGCGCGGTATCGTAGCTTTGCTCGAGATGCGCGCGTTGGGTGAACATGTCCGACACGCCGGGCAGCTGCAGGATGACGAGGATGGCGATGATCAGCAGCGCGAGCGCGGCGATCGTCATCACCACGACCCGCAAGCGGAACATGCCGCTGGCGCTCTGCAGGAAGAGGCATGCGGTGAGCAGCACCGCCGAAACCGCGAACATGCCCCAGGCGCCGCGCGAGAAGGAGAAGAAGATGCCGGCGGTGATGATCAATAGCGGCACCGCCAGAAGCGGCATGCGCGATGCCGGGCCGGTCAAGAGCAGATAGAGCAGGTAGGTGCCGGGCAGCACCAGGAACGGACCGAACACGTTCGGGTCCTGAAAGGCGCCGGCGGCGCGGTCGTATTTGGTGAACATCTCCGCGCCCGGAAAGGTATGGAAGTAGCCGGCGATGCCGAGCAGCGAGGTCGCCACAGCCGAGACCACATAGGCGATGAAGATCAGCCGGTAGAGGTCAGGCTGGACCGATGTCACCGAGGCGAAGAAGACCGCGCTGAAGGCGAGAAACAGCGAGACCGCCAGATAGAGCGGTGTGTTGGCAAGTTCCGCCATCTGCGTCATTGCGATCATGCCGCCGATGTTCATCGCCACCAACAGCACGAGCAGCGGCAATATCGCTCGCGATATTCTGAGGCGAAACAGCGCCCAGACGGCGATCAGCCCGGCCATGTAGAGTTCGTAAGGCGCCGGCTCGCTGATGACGAAGCCGGAAAGCAGGATGCCGACGACGATAGCGGCCGACGAGATCAGCGCGATCAGCTTGGCGTTGACCGCCTGCGGCGACAACTGGTTGACCGCCTGCGGCGACAACTGCTTGACCGCCTGCGGCGGCAACTGGTTGACCGCTTGAGGCGGCAACTGGTTGACCGCGTCCGCTGGCAACTCCTGCGCGAGCGCGCTCAATAGGCGTTTTCCGTATTGAGCAGGCGCACGGGTGTCAGGAACAGGATGCGCAGGTCGAACAGCATCGACCAGTTCTCGATGTAGTAGAGGTCGTATTCGGTGCGCATGCGGATCTTTTCATTGGTGTCCATCTCGCCGCGCCAGCCGTTGATCTGCGCCCATCCGGTGACGCCGGGCTTGACCTTGTGGCGGGCAAAATAGCCGTCGACCACCTCGTTGTAGAGCAGGTTGTGCGATTGGGCGGCGATCGCATGCGGGCGCGGCCCGACCAGCGACAGCGAGCCGAACAGCGAGTTGAAGAACTGCGGCAGCTCGTCGATCGAGGTCTTGCGGATGAAGCGGCCGACGCGGGTGACGCGCGGGTCGTTCTTGGTCACCGTCTGCTTGGCGGTCGGGTCGGACCTGTCGGTATACATCGACCGGAACTTGTAGACCTCGATGACCTCGTTGTTGAAGCCGTGGCGCTTCTGCTTGAACAGCACCGGCCCCTTGCTGTCGAGCTTGATGGCGATCGCGGTGGCGAGCATCACCGGCGAGAAGACGATGATGCCGACAAGCGAGAAGATGATGTCGAAGCTGCGCTTGGCGACAGAGTCCCAGTCGTTGATCGGCTTGTCGAAGATGTCGAGCATCGGCACGGAGCCGATGTAGGAATAGGCGCGCGGGCGGAACTGCAGCGCGTTGGAATGCGCCGAGAGCCGGATGTCGACCGGCAGAACCCAGAGCTTCTTCAAAAGCTGCAGCACGCGCGATTCGGCCGTCAGCGGCAGCGACACGATCAGCATGTCGATGCGGGCGATGCGGGCGAACTCGATCAGCTCGGAAATGGTGCCGAGCTTCGGGTAGCCGGCGACGATCGGCGGCGAGCGCTTGTCACCGCGATCGTCGAAGATGCCGCAGATGCGAATATCGTTATAGGGCTGCTTCTCGACCGAGCGGATCAGCATTTCGGCCGACTTGCCGCCACCAACGATGAGCGCGCGGCGCTCCATGCGCCCGTCGCGCGCCCAGCGCCTGATCAGCCTGGACATCACCAGTCTGAGCCCGAAGATCAGCACGAAGCCGACCACGAACCAGCTGCCGAACAGGAGGCGCGAATAGTCCTCCGAGGCCTTCATGGCGAAGGCCGTGAGAGCCATCAGCGCGAAGGTGCCGGCCCAGACGAGGAGCACGCGGCCGAAATTGGCGAGGGGGCGCATCAGCGCCGCGATCTGGTAGCTGTCGCTGACGTCAAGCAGCACCACCGCCAGGAACGAAGCTGCCGCGATCGTCAGCGGATATTGCCAGGCGAGATAGTTGAAGAACCCGACATAGTAGAAATAGAGGCACATGCCTGACACGAAGAGCACGGCGAATTCGACCATGCGCAGCACGCCGCTGACCATGATCGGCGACATCGTATCGCGCCGGTACTGCGAGGCGACCTGTCGCGCCACGTCATTGATGCCGGGCACTTGAGCTTCGGCAGGGCCGTCGAATTTGCGCACCGCCTCGATCGAAAAGCGGTGCGCGGGGTCGATCTCGTTCATGGGGATTGTCCGCGAGCTTCGCGCGAGTGAATAGCAAAAGAGAGCTAAGAAAGCCTTGAAACAACAGGTGGCTTTGAATGCGTGTTGTTGCTTGCGACGACTGGCGGTTTTTTCACGCCGATTGCAGATTAGTAAAGTCTAAAGCTTTAGCGCCGCGAAGTAAGCCTTCTCGATCTCGGCCGCCATCACGTCGGCCCCGAATCGCGCCTTCAACTCGGGGTTCTGCGGCATCAGCTTGCGGTAGGCGCCGCGATCGTCGAGAGCCGTTCTGAGCCTGTCGGCGAGCTGGCGGGCATCGGGCCGGATCAGGGCAGGGGAGTCTTCGCCGAAGATCTCGGGAATGCCGCCCACGGCGGTGGCAATCATCGGCATGCCGGCTGCCAGCGCCTCGAGCACGATATAGGGCATTGCTTCCGCGCGGGACGGGACGACGATCAACTCGGCCAGGGCGAAGGCTTCTCTGGCCGGCATCGGCGGCAGGAAGCGGACATGGCCCTTAAGTCCTAGTCGCTCCACCTGAGCGTGGTAGCGTGGCAGGTCGTCGCCGGCGCCGACCATCACCGCGCTTAACCGGCGGCCGAGCGCCCTGCCGGCCCGCGCCAGCGCGTCGATGAAGATGTCCGGGCCTTTGAGATCGCGCATCATGCCGATGTATATGAGATCGGCCGCATCGGCCGCCGGCGCCACCGGTTCGAACTCGACGGCCCGCAGGCCGTTATAGACCAGCCTGTTGGGGATGGGCGGCTCGCCGACCTTCCGTCGATAGGTTGTCCGCTCGTAGTCGGAAACGAACAGAAGGCAGTCGCTGAAGCGGGCCATGAAACGCTCCAGCGCGAAGAACAGCCTTCCGGTGGCCGTCGTTTCGTCATAGTGCAGCGAGCCGCCATGCGGCGAATAAAGGCGGGCCACGCGAGACCTTGAAACCCGCAACAGTGAGCCGAACAGACGGGCATAGGCGCCACCCTTGGCGCCATGCCCGTGCAGCACGTCCGGCCGCAATTCCTTGATGATTTGATAGGTGCGCCAGGCCGCGGCGATGTCGCCCGGTCCGATATGGCGCTGCATCGGCGTGCGATGGATGCCGAGCGCCAGGCGCTCCTTCATCGCTCCGAACAGCCGCTCCTCATAGTCCCCGCCCGTGGTCGAATCGCAGACGATACCCACGGAATGGCCGGCGGCGACCTGCGCCTCGGTCAGGTCGCGCACATGCCGGAAGATTCCCCCGACAGGTGAGCGGAAGCAGTGGACGATCCGAAGGTGAGCCGCCACGTTGATTTTCAGAACAGGCGTTCGCGGACGTAGACGGTGTCGCCGGGCAGGAGTGGATCGGATGTCTGCACCCTGCCGGTCATCACCTTGCCGTTGATGTCGCGGGTGATGTCGACGCTTTCCTGGTTGGCGCGCGGTGTGAAGCCTCCGGCGATCGCGATCGCCTTCTGCACAGTCAATCCCGGCACATAGGAATATTGCCCTGCGGCGCCGACTTCCCCCATGACGAAGATCGGCCGGTAGCGGTCGATCTCGACCGAGACGTCGGGATCGCGCAGATATCCCTGGCGCAATTTATCGGCGATTTCCTTTTCGAGCTGCTGGGCGGTGTGGCCGCGCGCCGGCACGGCGCCGACGAGCGGGAAGGAGATGTAGCCGGACTGGTCGACGCTGTAGGTGTTGGTCAGCCCGTCCTGCTCGAACACCGTGACGCGGATGCGGTCGCCGGCGCCGAGTCTGTATGGCTGGTCGAGCACTTCATGAAAGGCGGCGGGCGCCGGCCGGTAGCTGGAACAGCCGGTAAGCAGCGACAAGGCGAGCATGGCGCGAAAGAGATGAGCAGTGCTTTTCATGATCGGACACGAACCTTCGTCGCTCTCGCCACCGGTGAGGCGGCCAACCCCAGGAAGTGCGCCCGTTATCATCCTGTTAGGGTTAATGGTCGGTAAAGGATGGGCCTTAGACTCATCGGCTGCTGGCAAAAAAGCCAATTGTTCTATTGCTTTCGCAGGACGTTCTTTGAGTGCGTTCTAATAAGTACGCATCCTGATCTTAACGGCTGAGTTACCATAGTTGTTTACGGTCCATCCTCGACTCAAAGTTCGGAGCAGGATGCATGTCCGTTCAGTCCGCGGCCGCAGATGTCGATGTCGACCTGAGACAGCTCTTCGCCAGCCTGGCGAGGAATTGGCTGCGCATTGTTCTCGTCACGCTTGTCGTGACCGGGCTGGCGTTTGCCTTCGCCTGGCTGGCGACGCCGCAATATAAGGCAGTGGCCAAGCTGGAGATCGGGTCGCGCGAATCGGTCTTCACTCGGCCGGCCGGCACAACCAGCGACGACAAGCCGGCGACCGATGAGGAGGCTGTAGCCACCGAGGTCCAGATCATATCCTCGCCCGATATCCTCAAGAAGGTTGCCTCGGACCTCAACCTGGAAAAACTGCCGGAATTCGACGAAGCGCTGAAGATGTCGGCGCTCAGTCGCGCGCTGGTGCTTGTCGGCCTGAAGAGCGATCCCTTCGACATCCCGCCGGAAGAGCGCGTGCTCAAGGCAATGCACGATAAGCTCAACGTCTACGGCGTTGAAAAATCCCGCGTAATCGCCGTTGAGTTCTCCTCGAATGATCCAAAGCTCGCCGCCCAGGTCGCGGACGCCATTGCGCAGGCCTACCTTGCCTCAAAGGGCAGTGCGAAGATGGAATCGAACACCGCCGCCACAGGCTTCCTCGGCCCGGAAATCACCGATCTGCAGAACCGGGTGAAGGATGCCGAAGCCAAGGTTGCCGCCTATCGCGCGCAATCCGACCTGTTGATGGGCGGCAACAATTCGGTGCTCGCGACCCAGCAGCTCTCGGAACTGTCGAGCGAGCTTTCCCGGGTGCGCGCCAACCGCGCCGCCGCCGAAGCGACCGCCGACAGCGTGCGCAAGGCGCTGCAGAATGGCGGCACGCTGGACAGCGTGCCGGAAGTTCTGTCTTCCGAGCTGATCCAGCGCCTGCTCGAGCGGCAGGTAGAGCTCAGGACCAATATTGCCGATCTGTCGACGACGCTGCTCGACAACCATCCTCGCATCCGGGCGCTGAAGTCGCAGCTTGCCGATCTCAACGGCCAAATCCGCAACGAGGCGCAGAAGATTCTCAAGGGATTGGCGACTCAGGCACAGACCGCCAAGGCTCGCGAGAACCAGCTGGTCCAGGAGGTCAACACGCTGAAAGCCGCTTCGGCCCGCGCCGGCGAGCAGCAGGTGGAGCTCGATGCGCTGCAGCGCGACGCCAATGCCCAGCGCCAGCAGCTCGAATCCTATATGGCAAGCTACCGCGAGGCGGCTTCGCGCGCGGACCGCAACTATCTGCCGGTGGACGCCCGTCTGCTTTCGAGAGCACAGGTGCCGACCGAACCGTATTTCCCGAAGATCGGCCCGATCACTGGTGCCGCTGCCACCGCGTCGCTGCTGCTGATGGCGATCAGCACGCTTCTGAGGGAATTGTTCTCCGGCCGTGCCATGCGTCCGGCCGCCGGAGCCCGATTCGAGCCGATCGAACAGGTGGCGATGCCGGTGGCGCGCACCGAACCGGCGCTCGCCGATGCCGAGGATGAAGCTAGCGACGATTCGGTCGCTGACGAGCGGATCGGGCAGGGCACCATCATGGAGGCAGCGCCTGCCGAGCCGGTAGATCCACCAGACCCGGCACAGCCCGAAGCGCGTCGGTCATGGCAGCCGAGGCTTGGCGAGATCGATGTCGAGAAGGCGGCGGAAAAGCTGATTGCCTCGGGTGCCGCGCGCGCCATCTTTGTCTCCCCGGAAGGCGACGAGGCCGCCGCCACCGCCGTGCTGGTGGCGCGCGAAGTGTCGGATGCGGGCCTCCGGGTGCTCCTGCTCGATCTCACCGCCTCGGGCGCCGCCTCGCGCCCGATGCTGGACAGCGGACTGCTTCCCGGCATCACCAATCTGCTGGCCTCCGAGGCGCAGTTCAGCGACGTCATCCATCCCGATCTCTATTCGGACGCGCATGTGATTCCGGTCGGTACCGCCGATCCTATCCGCGCCATGCGCGCCGCCGACCGGCTGCCGATCATCATGCAGTCGCTGACCACGGCTTACGACCTCGTCGTTGTCGAATGCGGCCCTGCCGACGCACAAGGCATTGGCCGACTGGTCGGCGATGGCACGGAAGTCTTCCTGTCGATGCTTGAAGCCGATGACGAGGTGACGCAGGCGGCGGTCAAGCTGATCGAGAACGGCTATCCGGATGTCACGCTGGTCACGCCGGTTGGCCATGAACCGGGAGATCCGTTGCCCGGACGCCGGTCGGCAGCCTGAACAGATATCGCCCGCGAAGCGCTCGGATTTTGAGTCTCGCGCTGGCGGACGACGGTCAGGCGTCGTCCTCGGCAACAATAGGGGCGGCCTGTCCGGCAGCCTTCCGGCGCAAGCTCTTGGTCAGTCTCCACACCGTCGGACTGTTCTTGATGAAGGCCTTCGCCCGCGCGCCTTGCCGTAACCCTGTGGCTAGCACGCGACCTTTCAGCGTCAGCGGCATCAGCACCTCGAAATGCTGGACCTCGATGTCGCACCAGAGCCGCTTGTAGGGCTCGTCGCCGACCGAGAAATCATAGAGGTCGAAGCCTTGCTCGCAGGCTTCCTGGATGTTGTCGAAGAACAGGAAGTCGCCAGGGCTGGTGAAGGCGAGATCATCCTCGGCGATCGCGCCGAACTCGCAGATCAGGCGCTTGCCTGAGCGGCTGGAGCTGGTAACGGCGCGAAGTTTTCCCGCTACCTCCAGCCCATGCAGCAGGAAGGATGGCTCCTGCTCGGCAAGCGCATCGGCAAACAGCGCCCGGAAGAAGGCGCGCACGCCTTCATCGCCGAACACGTTGGCGATGCCCATCTTGGCGAAGCGCGCCTGCTTCATGTCGAAGAAAGCGTCGAGCAACCTGTCGACCTCCTCGCGGCTTCGCGCCTCGATTCGGCGGAAGCTGCCGACGGCCTCGAACTTGCGCGTCTGCGAGCGGTGCTTCTTGCGCTTCCGCTTGCCGCTCGCGCGGCTGAGCAGCGCGTCGAAGCCGCCATCGAGGTCGACGGCCAGCGCAAGGTTAGGGCTCGGAAAATTGGGCAACGCGGCGAGCGGGTTGGCGGTGCCGTCGAGATCGGGCAGCAGCCGCTCCAGCGAAACGAGGTCGATGTCGGGCCGTGCCGTGGCGATTGACGAGAGCAGGGAGCGGATCGCAGGAACGTCGAAAGCAGGCAAAAGCCGCGGGTCGGTGGCGGGGAAATTGCCGTTGGCATGACGTCCGCCGGCGAAACGAGCGACGCGGAACGGGCCGTTTCGGACCACTTCCAGCGCCAGCGAAAGAGCCGGTCGACCCTTGATGCTTAGCGTGGCGACCGCCATATCGGCTTTGGTCTTGGCCGCCCAGTTGCTCACCCAGGACGCGCTCTGCGCCGGAGCAAACAGCGCCGAAGCGCAGAATTCTGCATAGCCCGCAAGACCGGTGCCATCGGTCACCGCCGCCGTCAGTCTGCCTCGGCTCGAGGCAGGCGCACGCGCCGGCGCTTCGTTGGCAGCGACGCGATTGCCGTCAAATGACGCGGCGGCGTCAACCATCCCTCAATCCTTAAGACGTATTGGTTGCAACCTGGGGTTCGCGTAGGTCCTTGGATGAGCCTAGGCGCAAAAGGTGAAGGAATGATCGACGGGGCCGAGGCAATCCGGAAGCTGGCGTTGAACGTTGCCCGCTACACCGGTCTCGCTCCGCTGGCGAGGCCGTTTGTCGGCGGCATCGGTGCCATCTTGATGTTGCATCGCGTGACCGCGACGCCCGAGAAGCCGAACAGCGTCAATCGCCATCTGAACATCGCCCCTGCCTTCCTCGACAAGCTGATCGCCGACATGAAGGAAAGGGGCTATGCCTTTGTTGCCCTTGATGAAGCGATCGAACGCATCGGGGCGGGCGGCAAACACGGCCAGTTCGCCACCATCACCGCCGACGATGCCTATCGCGATAACATGACGGAGGCGCTGCCGGTATTGGAGAAGCACGGTGCGCCGATCACCATCTATGTCGCGCCCGGCCTGATCGACGGTGCCGTCGACCTGTGGTGGGAAGTCATCGAGGATATCGTCGACACCGGCTCGCACCTGACGCTGAAGACGAAGAGAGGATCGACGGTCGTCGATTGCTCGACACCCGGCCGAAAGATCCAGACGATTGCAAGGCTGAACGCATGGTTGACCCTAGAGGTCCCCGAGGAAGAACAGGGCGCCGCGCTGCGTGAACTGGCGCGCTCCAACGGCATCGAGCTCGGCACCGGCCGCCCCGGCACCCTGATGAGCTGGGATGAGATTCGCAGGGTGGCCGCCCATCCGCTGGTGACGATCGGCGCGCACACCATCAACCACCGCAACCTTAAGCGGTTGTCCGAGGCGGAAGCGCGTCACGAGACCGGCGACGTCCGCCGTATCCTCATGGAACGGCTGGGCGCAGAGCCGCGCCACTTCGCTTACCCCTACGGTTATCCCAGCGCGGTTGGCTGCCGCGAGGTCGGCTTCGCTCGTGATGCCGGCTATGTCTCGGCGGTGACAACCCGGCATGGCGTCCTGAGAGCCGAGCATGCCGGCTTCCTGCATGCGCTGCCGCGCATCTCCGTCAACGGCCGCTACCAGAGCGTCGCCCATATCCGCACGATGCTGTCGGGTGTGACGACGCCGCTTGCCAATGCCGGCAAGATGGTCGTCACCATTTAGCCCGAAGGGGCGTCAGCATCTGTGGAAATAGCGGTGGGTGTCCGGCGCGTTCATCCATTTGAGCTGTGACGCAAGCCCGCCATGCGCGTTGATCCAGCCTCGGATGTCGGCAGCATAGGCATTCCACAAGACGGCGGTCATGTCGGTGCGGTGCGCCAGATGGAACCCGAAGCTTGCCGCAGGCATCACGCAGATGCGGCTGCGGGGAATATAGCCGAGCAGCACCGTGCAGGCCGACTGGCATTTGCCGACGATGCGGACATTGACGCCGCGCGCGGCGAGCCCCTTCCAGCGCTGGCTGTACGCGGCGACGCTGCCGCCATGATCGTCCGACACGTTGATGGTTTCGGCGGCTGCCATCGAGGCCGCCATGCGGGCGATGATCAGGATCAATCCCGCGAACGAGGCTTTTGGCATGACGCAAGCCCTCCCTGCCATGCGGTCAAGCCAGGCAAGTTAGTCCCAATGCGCAATCACGTATGAATCACGTTAGCGTTGGCGCGGCCGCGCTCAGCCCTTCTGAGGCGGCTCCAGGATCAGCCATTTGATGATGCCCATCGCCGGCAGGACCCAGAGCAGGCCGCTGAGCAGGAAGAACAGGAAATGCGCCAAGGAGCCGTATTCGGCGAGCCTTGTGACCGCGATGGCCGAGGCGATCAGCGCGTAGATGACGACCAGCGCCACCAGCAGGATGGTTCCGATCAGCTTTTTCAGGCGAATGGGCATGTCGCGGTCCCGTTGACCCGCCTCGCTTAGGCCGATCGGGGAGCGGGCGCAACCGCCGCGGGCCGGCGCGACGGCGTGCCGCGCTGTCCGGTCTTGCCAGCCGGGCGGCCATAGTCCACCAATCCCGCGATTTCAACTGCCGGGAAACTCCCATGGCCGCCATAACCACCACGGCCCCATACGCCGCCCGCGACCGCGATCTGCACAACCGCGCGCTGGTGCGCGGCTGGCTTTATTTTGTGCTGGTCGTGCTGGCCGCGCTGGTGCTGGTCGGCGGCGCCACAAGGCTCACCGGTTCCGGCCTGTCGATCACCGAATGGCAGCCGATCCATGGCGTGATCCCGCCGCTCAACGATGCCGAATGGCAGGAAGAGTTCCAGCGCTACCAGCAGATCCCCCAATATACAGAGCTCAACAAGGGCATGAGCCTAGATGCGTTCAAGTCGCTCTTCTGGTGGGAATGGGTGCATCGCATCCTCGCCCGCAGCGCCGGCGCGGTCTTCGCCTTGCCGCTGCTGTTCTTCTGGGCGACGCGCCGCATTGAACGCGGCCTCGGGCCGAAGCTTCTAGGCATACTGCTGCTCGGCGGCCTGCAGGGCGCCATCGGCTGGTGGATGGTGGCCTCGGGTCTAGTCGACCGTGTCTCGGTCAGCCAGTACCGGCTGGCGACGCATCTGACGCTCGCGGCGCTAATCTTCACCGCCACCATGGTTGTCGCGCGAGGATTGGCGCCGCACTCCGAGCGCGCCGCCGACCGCTCGACCCAGCGGCTTGCCGGCGCGATCGTGCTCTTGGCACTGATCCAGATCTATCTCGGCGGCCTGGTTGCCGGCCTCCACGCCGGCCTCTCCTACAATACCTGGCCGCTGATGGACGGCAAGGTGATCCCGGCCGATCTCCTGCTCTTGAAACCTGCCTGGCTGAATTTCTTCGAGAACCCGAAGACTGTGCAGTTCGTGCACCGGCTCGGCGCTTACACGCTCTTTGTGGTGGCGCTCTGGCACATGATCGCCACCTGGCGGCGTCAGCCCGGCACCACGCATGCCCGCCGCGCCACGCTGCTGTTCCTGCTGGTGCTGGCGCAGGCCTCGATCGGCATCGGCACGCTTTTGATGCAGGTGCCACTGCATATGGCGCTCACCCATCAAGGCGTCGCGCTGATCGTGCTCGGCTTCGCCGCCGCGCACTGGCGCGGCACCAAGGGTGCCTATCCGCTGCCGACCGAGATCGCCGTCAGAGGCTGAGGCGCGCCTTGCGCATTGTCGCTCAGTGCTTGATGCCGAGCATCAGGTCCAGATTCTGCACGGCAGCGCCGGAAGCACCCTTGCCGAGATTGTCGTAGACGGCCAAGAGCAGCGCCTGCGCCCGCTCGTCATTGGCGAACACATAGACCCTCATCCGGTTGGTGCCGTTATAAGCCTCCGGATCAATCTCCGGCATGCGCTCCATATGCGTATAGGGCGCAACCTCGACCACGCCGCCGCCGACCGACGCATAGTGATCGGCGATCGCCGCATGAAGCTCGGCGCCGCTCGGCACACGGTCGAGGCCGCCGAGCTGCAGCGGCACCACCGTGATCATGCCTTGCGCGAAATTGCCGACGGCGGGCTGCATGATCGGATCGTGCGACAGCTTCGCGTAGGTCCTGAGCTCCGGCACATGCTTGTGCTGCAACGTGAGCCCATAGGGCAGGAATTCAGGCGCGTCCTCGCCCTTGCCGACATAGTCCTCGATCATCGGCCGGCCGCCGCCGGAATAGCCGGAGATGCCGTTGACGGTGACGGGGAAATCGGCAGGCAGCAGGCCGGCCGAGACCAGCGGACGCAGCGTCGCGATAGGGCCCTGCGGCCAGCAGCCGGGATTGGCGATGCGTTTTGCACTGGCGATCTTGTTGGCCTGATCCTTGTCCATTTCGGCAAAGCCGTATTCCCAGCCTTCGGCCACACGATGCGCGGTCGAAGCGTCGATGACCTTGGTCGTATCGTTCTCGATCAGCGATACGCTTTCCTTGGCCGCGGCATCCGGCAGGCAGAGGATCGCGACATCGGCGGCGTTGAGGAATTCGGCCCTGGCCGCGGCTTCCTTGCGGCGGTCGGCGGGAATGGAGATGATCTCCAGATCGCCGCGGTCGGCCAGCAGCGCCCTGATCTGCAGGCCTGTCGTGCCATGTTCGCCGTCAATGAAGATTTTCGGTTTCATCGGTTGCCAAAATCCCTGCGATTCCAGAGCTATATGCCTTGAGCGTTATGTAGTACGGCATGAGTGCCGTTGTTCAGGTCGTCGAGCCGCGCCTTCCTTTCGGCCACCAGGCCGAGATAGTGCATGGCGATGATCGATCCGGCGATCGCCGTAATATCGGCATGATCATAGGCCGGCGCAACCTCGACGACGTCGGCACCGACGATATCGATCTGGCCGAGTTGGCGCAGCGTCGAAAGCATCTTGGCCGAAGACGGGCCGCCGGCCACAGGCGTGCCGGTGCCCGGCGCGAACGCCGGATCGAGGCAATCGATGTCGAAGGTAAGATAGGTCTTCCTGCCGCCTGTGCGCTCCACGATCGCGTAGGCGATGTCGGAGGCGCGCATCTCCTCGACTTCATGGCCGTAGATGATCTTGATACCGAACGTGTCCGGCGCATGGGTGCGGATGCCGATCTGGATCGAGCGGTCTGGATCGATGACGCCTTCTTTGACCGCGCGGGCGACGAAGGAGCCGTGATCGATGCGCCTGCCGTCGTCCGGCCAGGTGTCCTGATGCGCGTCGAACTGCACCAGGGCCAGCGGCCCATGGATCGCTGCATGCGCCTTCAGCAGCGGCCAAGTGACGAAATGATCGCCGCCGAGCGTCAAAAGAAATGCGCCTGAGCTCAGGATCTTGGCCGCCTCGCGCTCGATCGTACCGGGCGTCTTCTGGTGGTTGCCGCTGTCGAGCAGGCAATCGCCGTAGTCGACCACGGCGAGCTGTTCGAACAGGTCGCGCGAGAACGGATATTGCGGATCGTTGTCGAGGATCGCCGAGGCGCGGCGAATCGCCTGCGGCCCGAAGCGCGCGCCGGGACGATTGGTGACCGCGGCGTCGAAGGGAATGCCCCACACGACGGCGTCCGCGCCCTTCGCATCCTTCGTATATTTGCGCCGCATGAACGACAGCGCGCCGGCATAGGTCGGCTCGAGCGACGCCCCCGTTTTGGAACGGGCGGTGAAGGCGTGGTCGATCTCTTGGTTCGCCATTACGGGTCCTCGGTTGTCATCGGGGAGCCACAACTACAGAACCGGCACGCAACTTGCCAGTCACAGCTTGCCGATATCGAGCGGCGCTCGAGGAGTGCCACGGCAGCACAGGATTTGTCTCGCCATGACGCCTCGCCAAAACGGATTTGAGCAAACAGCTAGCCGGCTTCGTTCACCTCACCGTCATGGGCATCGCCTAACCGGGTCCCGACCCGGAACGGAGCGATTCCCCGATGCGAACACTCTGGCTGAGCCTTCTTCTGACCGCCGCGCTTGCGACTGCTTCGAGTCAAACCTTAGCCGGTGAGACGCGCGCCGCCCAAATCCTCGACCGCTTCGAACACGCCAACCAGTGGCGCGACCATGTGATGATCGCGGCGCATCGGGCCGGCAGCATGCAGGCCGGCAAGACGCTTTATGCCGAGAATTCGCTTGCCGCGGTCGAGGGCTCGATCGCGATCGGCGCCGAGATAGTCGAGGTCGATGTGAGGCGCTCGAAGGACGGCGCGTTCGTCATCATGCATGATAGCTGGCTCGACCGTACCACGAACTGCAAGGGCGAGGTGGTGGAATATACGCTGGCGGAGCTGAAGAAGTGCCGGCTGGTGATCGAGGGCACCGGCGCCGTCACCAGCGAGCCGGTGTCGACGCTGCGCGAAATGCTGCTGACGACCAAGGACAGGATCCTGATCAATCTCGACAACAAGCTCGAGGTGACGGACCTGCCCGGCATGATCTCGGCTGCCCGCGATCTCGGCATGGCCGATCAGGTGATCGTCAAGGAGAACCTGTGGAACCAGGCGCGCATTGAAGCCGCGAAGGCCGCGCTCGCCCAGGCGGGCGGCGGCTTCCAGTTCATGCCGATCCTTGCCGATGACGCCGTGCAAGATGCCGCCTTTGCCGGCGAGGTCGACAAGGCGTTCGCGCCACGCGCTAATCGAGCTGATCAACTGGCGCAACGGCGCCGAGACGCTGACCGCAAACGGCGGCCCGCTGTTCAGCACGCGCATGCGGGCTACAGCCGTCCGCGGCGACTGGCACCTCTGGGCCGATACCTATGCCATCGTCAACAAGCCGGGCGGCTTCCTTGCCGGCGGCCGTGGCGACGAGCTGGCGGTCGCTGCCAGTCTGCCGCGCGAGGCTTGGGGTTTCTGGGTCGATCGCGGCGCCACCATCATCCAGACCGACGAGCCAAAAGCGGCGATCGAATGGCTGGCTGCCAATGGCTATCGCGTACCGTACACGACGGACATCAAGCAAGCCGAGTCGGCGCATACGGCCAGTATCAATTAAGCTGACGTCGGCGCTTCACCCCGCCCGGCGCTTCGCGCCGAGCTAGAGCGTCGTGCCAGCCTGCCGTCGCTGCATGCCTGCGACATTCATGAAATGCTAAACCCGTTTGAGCGTAAAGCGCGGCGCCTTACCTCCCTTGATGGGGAGGTCGCGCCGCAGGCGCGGGCGGGTGCTGCGCCGACCTACGCCGCTCTCGTCACGCCCTCCAACTCGGCCAGCACCTCGTCCGCCAATTCCAGCTCCGCAGCCGCAAGATTCTGCCGCAGATGCTCGACCGATGAGGTGCCGGGGATCAGCAGGATGTTCGGTGAGCGTCGCAACAACCATGCCAGCGCAACCTGCATCGGCGTCGCGCCGAGCCGCTCGGCCACACCGGACAGCGTCGACGATTGCAACGGGCCGAAGCCGCCAAGCGGAAAGAACGGCACATAGGCGATGCCGTGGCGCGCCAGTTCATCGATCAGCGCGTCGTCGTCGCGATGCGCCAGATTGTACTGGTTCTGCACGCAGACGATGTCGCAAATCTTGCGGCCTTCCTGGATTTGCGCTCGGGTGACGTTGCTCAAGCCGATATTGCGCACCAGGCCCTTGCGCTGAAGCTCGGCGAGCTTGGTGACCTGCGCCTCGATGGAGCCCTCCGCTGGACCATGCATCCCGAACGTGATGCGCAGATTGACGACGTCCAGCACCTCGAGGCCAAGATTGCGAAGATTGTCGTGTACGGCATGTTCGAGCTCATCGGCTGTGAAGGCCGGCAGCCAGGAAGCATCTTCGCCACGACGGGCGCCGATCTTTGTGACGATGGTGAGGTCGTCGGGGTAGGGCCATAGCGCTTCGCGGATCAGCTTGTTGGTGACGTGCGGACCATAGTAATCGCTGGTGTCGATATGGTTCACGCCTTGCGCTATCGCTTCGCGCAGCACGGCGATGGCCGCGTCATGGTCTTTCGGCGGACCGAACACTCCTTTGCCTGCGAGCTGCATGGCGCCGTACCCGAGGCGGCGGACCGAGCGGTCGCCGAGCTTATAGGTGCCGGATTTGTTTACGCTGGACATCGTGGTTCTCTCCTTCGTTGTCGGCGACGGAGATAAGGCATAGCCGCTGTCCCGATAACCAGCTATATTCGGCACAGCTTGTACGAAATTTAGGACAATGGCGGCCGAACTCAACGACCTCCAGGCATTCATGGCCGTGGCCCGCGCCGGCGGCTTTCGCGAAGCAGCTCGCGCCACCGCCGGCAGCGCGTCAGCGCTCAGCGAAGCCATCCGCCGTCTGGAAACTCAACTCGGTGTTAGGCTCTTCAACCGCACCACGCGTAGCGTTGCTTTGACCGAGGCTGGTGCCAGCCTGCTGGCGCGACTCGGCCCCGCATTGGGCGAGGTAGAAGCTGCGCTCGATGTGGTGAACGGCTTTCGCGACCGGCCCGCCGGAACCTTGCGTCTCAACGTGCCGATAAGCGCCTCGCGGCTGGTGCTGCCCAAAATCGTTCCGGGATTTCTCGCGGCCTATCCCGCCATTCGCCTGGAGGTGATCGCCGAGGAGAACTTTGTCGATGTGCTGGTGGCCGGCTGCGACGCCGGAATCCGCTACGACGAGCGGCTGGAGCAGGACATGATCGCGGTGCCGATCGGACCGCGCGCGCAGCGCTTCACGACCTCCGCCGCGCCGTCCTACCTTGACCGGCACGGTCGGCCGCAGCACCCGCGCGACCTGCTTGGCCATGCCTGCGTGCGCGGCCGCTTTCCGAGCGGGGTCATGACGCCCTGGGAGTTCGAGCGGGAAGGCGAGGTGGTGCGGGTCGATCCCACGGGGCCATTGGTCGTCAGCATCGGTGGAGGCGTCGATCTCGCTGTCGATGCGGCGATCGCCGGCGTCGGCATCCTTTGGCTCTTCGAGGACTGGGTGCGCCCGTATTTCGACAGCGGCGTCCTGGAACCGGTGCTCCAGCCCTGGTGGCAAAGCTTCTCGGGGCCGTTTCTTTATTACCCTGGCCGGCGCTTGGTGCCGGCACCGCTGCGCGCCTTCATCGACTACATAAAGACGCCGGCCGGGCACTGGTGACGGAAACAAAAAAGCCGCCCGGAGGCGGCCTTTTCGAAATGCTTGGACTTCGCAGCGCTTAGCGCTTCGAGAACTGGAAGCTGCGGCGGGCCTTGGCCTTGCCGTACTTCTTGCGCTCGACCACGCGGCTGTCGCGGGTGAGGAAGCCGCCCTTCTTGAGCACCGAACGCAGGCCCGGCTCGTAATAGGTCAGCGCCTTGGAGATGCCGTGACGCACGGCGCCCGCCTGGCCGGAGAGACCGCCGCCGATGACGGTGGCGACGATGTCGTACTGGCCGGCGCGGTTGGCGGCGACGATCGGCTGGTTGAGAATCATCTGCAGCACGGGACGCGCGAAATAGGTCGCGAATTCCTTGTCGTTGACGATGATCTTGCCGGAGCCCGGCTTCACCCAGACGCGCGCGATCGCGTTCTTGCGCTTGCCAGTGGCATAGGCGCGGCCCGACTTGTCGAGCTTCTGGACGTGGACAGGCGCGGCCGGCTGCGCGGCGGTCGTGACAGTCCCGAGTTCTGCGAGCGAGGAAAGCTCAGCCATTACGAGGCCCTCTTGTTCTTGGAGTTCAGCTTGGCCACGTCGAGCGTGACGGGCTGCTGGGCCGCGTGCGGATGCTCAGTGCCTGCATAGACGCGGAGATTCTTCATCTGGCGGCGGCCAAGCGGGCCGCGCGGGATCATGCGTTCGACAGCCTTCTCGACGACGCGCTCGGGGAAGCGGCCCTCGAGCAGCTGGCGCGCGGTGCGCTCCTTGATGCCGCCGGGATGGCCGGTGTGCCAGTAATAGACCTTGTCGGTGTACTTCTTGCCGGTGAACACCACCTTGTCGGCATTGATGACGATGACATTGTCGCCATCATCGACATGCGGGGTGAAAGTGGGCTTGTGCTTGCCGCGCAGATGGTTGGCGATGACAGTGGCAAGGCGGCCGACGACGAGACCCTCGGCGTCGATCAGCACCCACTTCTTCACCACATCCGCAGGCTTCTGCGAAAAGGTAGCCATGGTTTTGCTCTCAGGTTGACCGTCCTGTCCGCGAACGGCAGGAACAGGCGTTTTTTGTTGCTTGAATTGACGGAGAGGCCAAGCCGTCCGGCAATAACAAAACGGCGGTCCTTGCGGCCGCTGTTTCGTGACGGCTTATAGGCGAGGGTGCCGGATGCGTCAAGCCAAGCGGAAACTCTACTGGCGCTGAAAATAAAGCAAAAACAATCAATTGGCGAAACGGTATTATTTTACCTCATCCATTCGCTTCGGCGGGATCGAATAGGTCCCGGTGGCGTGGGCCACCGTGTGCCGGTCGGCCCCGGCGACGATGTCGATGTCGAAGACCATCAGGCTCTTTCCGAGCTTAAGGATACGGCAATGGCCGTCGATCGGCCCGGCCTCGGCCTTGCGCATGAAGTTGATGTTGAGATTGGTCGTCACCGAAAGCGCATCCGGCCCGGCATGGCTGAGCACGCAAACATAGCCGCCGATGTCGGCAAGCGTGAACAGCGCCGGACCCGAGACGGTGCCGCCGGGACGCAGATGCCGCTGGTCGGCATTGAGCCGCACCGTGCAGCCGCCCGGAAACACTTCCAGCGCCTCATAGAAGGAGAACTGGTCGTTGAGCTGCGGATAGACGTTTGCCATCAGCGCGTTGACTTCGGCCGCGGTCAGCACCGGCTTGAGATTGCTTTGAGCGGGCATGCGCGATTCCTATATACGGGACGTTCCAGACAGCGCGCCTGGACCAAACGGTGCCACGGAGAAAACACGTCTCGCGGCTGTTCTTCAATCGGCAGCATGTTAGTTCTGTTGCTCCATAACCCGGGACCGCTGATCGAGAGGTTCAAAAATGGCCGAAGTCGTTGCCATCAAGCCCGCCGTCGCCGACGGCCCGGTTCTTGTCAGCCAAGACAAGGGCGTGCTGCGCCTCACCCTTGCAAGCCCGCCGGCCAACGCGCTGTCGCTGGCGACGATGGCGGCGCTGCAGGCCGAGTTCGACCGCGTGAAGGACGACAAATCCGTACGCGTCATCATCCTGGCAGCGTCAAGCAAAGTGTTTTGCGCCGGCCACGACCTCAAGGAAATGACGGCGCACCGCGCCGAACCGGATCGCGGCCGCGCCTTCTTCGAAATGACCTTTGTCGCCTGCGCAAAGCTGATGCAGACCATCGTGCGCCATCCGAGGCCGGTGATCGCCGAGGTCGACGGTCTGGCTACCGCGGCCGGACTGCAGCTTGTCGCGAGCTGCGACCTCGCCATCGCCTCGCACGAAGCGACCTTCTGCACGCCCGGCATCAATATCGGCCTGTTCTGCTCGACGCCGATGGTTGCGCTGTCGCGCAACGTCTCGCGCAAGCAGGCGATGGAAATGCTTCTCACCGGCGAGACGATCGATGCGGCGACGGCCAAGGAGTTCGGTCTCATCAACCGGATCGTGCCGCGCGAATATCTGAATCAGGTTGTCAACAAATACGCGCAAACGATTGCTTCAAAATCGTCTTTGGTGGTCAAGACCGGCAAGGAGGCGTTCTACGCCCAGGCCGAAATGGGGCTGGCCGACGCCTATGCCTACACCGGCCGCGTGATGGTGGAAAACATGCTGGCGCGCGACGCCGAGGAAGGCATCGGCGCCTTCATCGGCAAGCGCAAGCCGGAATGGGCCGACGAATAATTGACCCGAGAATGCAGCGCGCTTTTTCATGATTGAAGGTCCGACGTGGCTGCCCGCAAGCAACTGACGCGGCTGAAAGCGACCTATCTCAAGCGCATTCTGCTTGAGCCTTCGCGCGTCGCGGATTGGGATGGATATCCATGGAGCCTGCCGATCTTCCGGGATCGCGAATTCGAGTTCGAATTCACGTCGGCCATCACCATCATCGTTGGCGAGAACGGCACCGGCAAATCGACGCTGCTCGAAGCCATCGGCGCCCTGGCCGGCTATGACGAGGCCGGCGGCGGCAAAGGCTATATGCCCGTCGACCAATCCGGCGCCATCGACAAGAGTGGTGCTGCACTTGCCGCTGCGCTGCGCTGCCATTGGCTGCCGAAGGTCACCGCGGGCTGGTTCTTCCGGGCGGAGTCCTTTTACTCCGTGGCTCGTTATCTTGACCAGGCGGCGCTGGAGTCTGGCGGAGCGCCGCCGGACTTCCTGTCATGGTCGCATGGCGAAGGGTTCATCCGCTTCTTCGAGGAACGCTGCCGACGACAGGGCATCTACATCCTCGACGAGCCCGAAAGCGCGCTCTCGCCGACGCGCCAGATCGAGTTGCTGAAGCTGCTTCAGCGCATGGAGCGGTCCGGCACCGCGCAGGTGATCATGGCGACGCACTCGCCGTTGCTGATGGCCTGCCCGAACGCGCGGCTCTTCCGCATCAGCCGCATCGGCCTCGATCTGATTGATTTTCAGGACACCGATCATTTTCGCATGATGCGTGACTTCTGCAGCGATCCGGCTGCCTTTCTCGCCGATGCGCTGTATGAGGACGAGCCATGAATCACGACGCCTACGACAACAGCTACATTGCCGGCATTCTGAACTCGGTGAAGACCATTGCCATGGTCGGCGCCTCGCCCAACGACGTGCGGCCGAGCTATTTCGTGCTGAAATATCAGCTGGCCAAGGGTTTTTCGGTGTTGCCGATCAATCCCGGTCATGCCGGCAAGCAGATCCTTGGACAGACGGTCTATGCCAGCCTGGCCGACCTGCCGCATCCGGTTGACATGATCGACATTTTTCGCGGCTCGGCCGCTGTCCCTGGCATCGTCGAGCAGGTACTGAAGCTCGATCCGCTGCCGAAGGTCGTTTGGATGCAACTCGGCGTTCGCCATGACGAGGCCGCCGCGCGCGCCGAGGCAGCCGGCATCAAGGTGGTCATGAACCGCTGTCCCAAGATCGAATATGGCAAGCTGTCGGGCGAGATCGGCTGGACCGGCGTCAACTCCGGCGTGCTGTCGTCGAAGAAGCCATTGATGCGCAAGGGTTTCCAGAGTTTTGGCGTGCGCCAGAAATAGACGGACAACCAGGCGCGCAAAATTATTCCGGGAAGAAATGGATTTTCCCGGGCGTTCGCCGCAGATCGCACGCCGAAAGGTATTTTGTTCTTTGCATTCACGACCGCGCTTGGCCAAGAATGCCCGGCGATTTTCGCAAGTTTGAGAGGGAGGCTTCGATGACCCGTACGCCCGGTTTCAACACGCTCGCCGTCCATGCCGGCGCCAAGCCGGACCCGGCGACCGGCGCGCGCGCCACGCCGATCTATCAGACCACCTCCTATGTCTTCGATGACGCCGACCACGCCGCCTCGCTGTTCGGGCTGAAGGCCTTCGGCAACATCTATACCCGCATCATGAACCCGACGCAGGCGGTTCTCGAGGAGCGTCTCGCCGCGCTCGAAGGTGGCACTGCCGCGCTGGCCGTCGCCTCCGGCCACGCCGCCCAGGTCATCGTCTTCCACAATCTGATGCGGCCGGGTGACAATTTCGTATCTGCCACAAAGCTTTATGGCGGCTCCATCAACCAATTCGGCCACGCCTTCAAGAATTATGGCTGGGAGGTCCGCTGGGCCGATACCAACGATCCATCGACCTTTGAGGGCCAAATCGACGACAACACCAGGGCGATCTTCATCGAAAGTCTCGCCAATCCGGGCGGCATCTTCGTCGACATCGAGAAGATCGGCGACATCGCTCGCAGGCACGGCCTGCCGCTGATCGTCGACAACACGCTGGCCTCGCCCTATCTCGTGCGGCCGATCGAGCATGGCGCCGATATCGTGGTGCATTCGCTCACCAAGTTCATCGGCGGCCACGGCAATTCGATCGGCGGCGCCATCGTCGACGGCGGCACCTTCGATTGGTCGAAGTCGGGCAAATACCCGATGCTGTCGGAGCCTCGCCCTGAATATGGCGGCCTCGTCCTGCACGAGACTTTCGGCAACTTCGCCTTTGCCATTGCCGCGCGCGTGCTCGGCCTGCGCGACCTCGGCCCGGCGATCTCGCCCTTCAACGCCTTCCTGATCCTGACCGGCCTGGAAACCTTGCCGCTCAGGATGCAGCGTCATTGCGACAACGCAGCGAGCGTCGCCGCCTGGCTTTCCAACCATCCGAAAGTCGCCTGGGTGAACTATCCCGGACTGCCGAGCGACAAGAACAATGCGCTGCAGAAGAAATACTCGCCGCAGGGTGCCGGCGCCGTTTTCACCTTTGGCCTCAAGGCCGGCTACGAGGCCGGCGTCAAGTTCGTCGAGGCGCTGGAACTGTTCTCGCACCTCGCCAATGTTGGCGACACCAAGTCGCTGGTCATTCACCCAGCTTCGACCACGCACCGGCAACTGTCCGACGAGCAGAAGGTAAAGGCCGGTGCCGGCCCGGACACGGTCCGCCTGTCGATCGGCATCGAGGACGTCAACGACATCGTCGCCGACCTCGAACAGGCGCTGAGCAAGGTCTGAGCGCGATGTCCGCCTTTCTCGCGGTTGATCCCGAAACTGTCGAGCCGGAGGCCGGCGCGCCGGCCCCGGACCGCTTGATCTCCGGCGATCCGAAATTCCGCACCTGGAATGTCGAGGAGCGGGACGGCAGCCTTTATGCCGGCATCTGGGAAGCGACGCCGGGCAAGTGGCGCATCGTCTATGACGAATGGGAATTCTGCCACATCCTGTCCGGCGTCTCGGTGATCGCCGAAGACGGCGGCGACGCGCGCACGGTCAAGGCCGGCGACAGTTTTGTGCTGCGGCCGGGTTTCAAGGGAACCTGGGAAGTGCTGGAGACGACGCGGAAGGAATATGTGATCAAGCTGTGAAGCGCGCTTGCCGGGCTGTTAGAGCAGCCGGTCGACATCCGCTCCGGAGAAACCGAATCCGGCCATCAGGTCGCGGTGCCACCGGCTTCCAAGCAGGTCGCCCAGACCGTCATCGACACGCCGCCTCAACGCGTCGTTGCCTTTAGCGACCGCAAACGCGCCGGCGGCGGGCAACCGTTCGGACGCGGGAACGTCAATGACATCGGCCAGCGCAGCCGGTCGCCGCGCGATGTAGCCGCGATGCGCCATGGCAACGCTGGCATAGGCCTGCACCCTGCCGATAGCCACCGCCTCCGCTGCCTCGGCCTGCGTGGCGAACACACTGATCCGCTCCGGCGGCACGCCATTCTCAAGGGCCGTCCGATGCTGGATCTGGTTCGATATCACGCCAAGCCTCGCGGAAGGGTGGCCTGCAAGAGAGCGATAGCCCTCAAGGTCGAGCGGGTTGCCCTTGGCAACCATCAAGCCGTCCGGCAGCGACCAGATCGGGCGACTGAAGTCCACCAGCTTGCTGCGCTCTTCGGAGATGAACAGGCCGGTGGTCATGTTCCAGCGGCCGTCGGCCAGTCCCGGCAGCAACTCGGCGAATTCGGTCTCGACGGGCGTGAAAGCCGTCGTTTGGGACATCGCGAAGATCTTCTCGGCCAGCATCGCGTCGCAGCCGCCGACTTTCCCGGATGCATCGGTGAAGCAGAAGGGCGGTTCCTGCAGAAAGGCGAATCTCATTTTCAGATCTTCGGATTATTGCGGTTCAGAAGCGCACCGAGAGCGCTTCCAATCCATGAAAATGATAGGTGTCGCGGAAGCGCGGCTCTTCCGTCAGGCCTAGATCCGGCAGCCGGTCGAACAGCGTCTTCAGCGACACCTGCAACTCCAGCCTGGCCAGCGGCGCGCCGATGCAGAAGTGGATGCCGGCGCCGAACGACACGTTCTTCTGGTCCGTCCGCGCCGGGTTGAATGTGGCCGGTCCGGCGAAAGCCAGCGGGTCGTGATTGGCCATGCCGAGCAGCAGCGCCACCGTCTCTCCGGGCTTGAGCAAAATGCCCGGAGCAGCTTCCATCTCTTCATAGGCATAGCGCAGGAACATGTGCAGCGGCGCATCGTAGCGCAGGCATTCCTCGACCGTGGCGGCATTGGCCTCCGGTGTTGCAAAGAAGCGGCGCCCATCGCCGCCCTGCGCGAGGATCGTTCTCACGGCATTTCCGGTCTGGTGCACAGTCGCTTCGTGCCCTGCGTTGAGCAGAAGGATAGCTGAGGAAACCAGCTCCTCCTCCGAGAGCTTCTGGCCGTTGTCCTGGGCCTCGATCAGCAGCGAAAGCAGATCGTCGTCGGGTCTCTTGCGCCGCTCGGCGACATAGCCGCGCAGGAAAGCCGCGAAATCGTGCGCGGCGCGGTTGGCCGTCTCCTCGGTCTCGCGCGTGCGGCCGTGCATGTACATGGCGACCATCTGATGCGACCAGTCGAGCAGTTGCGGCCCCATCTCGACCGGAACGCCGAGCATCTCGGCGATGATGGTGATCGGCAAGGGCGAGGCGTAAGCGGGCAGAACATCGGCGGAGCCCGGCTCGAAGCGGTCGATCAGCTCATGGGCCAGAGCCTCGATGCGCGGCCGCAGCCGCTCGACCTGGCGCGAGACAAAGGCTCGATTGACCAAAGTTCTCAGCCTAGTATGCACCGGCGGCTCGAGCTCAAGCATCGAATTGGCTTCGATGGCGTCGAAGGCTGTCAGGTGCGAACGGTCGTCGCCAACCCCGCGGCTGTCGGGAATGCCGGCCGGGTTCTGGCGGCCGAAGCGACGATCGCGAAGCAGGCGGTTGACGTCGTCGAAGCCGCCGAAACACCAAAAACCGTAATTCTCCCAGAAGAAGGCGTTCGAAGCGCCGTGCAAGAAGGCGTAGGCCTCATACGGGTTCTGCACAAAGGCAGGTTCATGCGGGTCGAGGCGCAGGCGGCGGCTGACGGGATCGAACGTGAGATAGGGTGGCATCATGTTCGACCAATAGCGCGCCTTGCCGGCCCGATGCCAGACCGCATCGCCGAGCCGGTCGTGCCGATATATTGAGCCAGGCTGGCCGCTGGAGAGGAAGAGCGGGTGGCGCGCCATGGCTCCAGCGGAGCGCTTCAGCGTCCCGTTTTCAGGATACCGGCCACCTTGGTGGCGATCGCGGCATCGAGCGCCTGCCAGTTCCCGAGCAACTCGCGCGGGAAGCGGTAGGTGAGGCTGAGATCGTCGCCGACTTGGATGTCGCGCTCGCAGGGGGCGAGCGATTCCTCGGCAGTTGGGCCGCTCAGGCAGCGGGCGACGAACGGGTCTTTGCCGGGGCGCTCGGCGACCGCCAGGACCTCGTTGAGATAGCCCGATTTCTCGGTGAAGCCGTAGAGCCTTGTACCGCCCGGGCCGGGCGTGCCCGGCGTGACGATCAGGGCGCTGTAGATTGGGGCGAAACGGCCGCTCATGTCGCGCGACATCATCCGCGGCTCGAATGACAGGAAGATGATCTTCCTGGTCGTGACGTGGTTGAAGTCGTCGCGCGCGGCGGTGCTGTAGCCGTCCATTTCGGGATAGCGCAGATAAAGGTCGAAGCGCGAGGCGATGCCGTCGCGCCTGGCCTGGTCGAAGCGGATGAAGTTGGCCGGCACACTGATCACATTGTTGCCCATGACGACCTGGCGCACGGTCGTGTCGTCGGTATAGCCGGCCATGGCGATCGACCGGCCGAGCCATTTGCCGCCGAGACTGATAGCCACTGAAAGCAGGGCGAGCGCCGCGAAGACGTAGAAGACCCGCTTCATCAAGGTCGAGTCGACGACCTCGAATTCCTCCGCGGCGGCTGCCTCTCTCATCGCGATTCCCCGATCCGCTCACCTGTCCTCAGGTGGCACAACTGGCGCGGCATGGCTCTTGCAGCGCGTCGGCACGACTGTGCGGTCTCATGGTAAACGGTTGGTAAAGATGGATCTCATGCTGCTCCCTCTCTACGCTTTTGCGGTCGGCCTGACGGCTTGCGGCCTCGCCGGCTCGGCGATGGAAATCGTCTGCGGCCACCGGCTGGCCTTCGCCGAACCCTATGTCACGCCTGCCCATATTGTGCGCTCGCTCGCGGTGACCGCCTGCGCCGGCCCGTTCATGCTCACCAATGATGCTCTGGCTGCGCGGCGCGAGGGGCGCATCGGCACGCTTGCGCTGCTTTCCTGCGGCTGCACGGCGATTGCGTGGGCACTGGCGCTCGGGATCGTGCTGATCACCATTGCTTCCTGGGCAACGGGTCTCCTAAGCTCCGCCGAATTCTCGGCTTGAGACGAATCGGAGAAAAGATGCCGATCTATGCGATCGACGGGAAGGCGCCCCGGTTCGAGGACGCTGAAACCAATTGGGTGGCGCCCGACGCCACGCTGATCGGCGATATCGCGATAGGCCGCAATGCCGGCTTCTGGTTCGGCGTCGTCATCCGCGGCGACGGTGAACCGATCACCATCGGCGCCGACACCAATGTGCAGGAACATACGGTCATGCACACCGACCCGGGCTATCCGCTCACCATCGGGCAGGGCTGCACGATCGGCCATCGCGCCCTGCTGCATGGCTGTACGGTCGGCGACAACAGCCTGATCGGCATGGGCGCCATCGTGCTCAACGGCGCGAGGATCGGCAAGAATTCGCTGGTCGGTGCCGGCGCTTTGGTGACGGAAAACAAGGCTTTCCCGGACAATTCGCTGATCGTCGGCTCGCCCGCCAAGGTGATAAGGGTGCTGGATGACGCGGCAATCGAGAGGCTGCGGGTATCGGCCGCGCACTATGTCGCCAACGGCAGGCGCTTCAAGGCCGGATTGAAGGAGCTCTGAGAGCGGTTCGGTCTGCCGTTTCGCCTGCGGCCTATTAATTGCGTCTGGACATCGCCTCACGCAGCAGCGACGCGCCCGCTTCGAAACCGGCGTGGTCTGCACCTTCCAGGGCGGTTTCATAATCATCGATGCGCGTCCTGAGCGACGGATCCGCGCCCGACGCCAGCAGCAGGCGGATTGCCTCGGCGTCGCGCAGCGCCACGGCGTAATGCAGAGGCGTCCAGTCGTTGACCCCGCGCATGTTCGGGTCGGCGCCCTGCTCGAGCAGGATTTGGATAAGCTGCAGCCTGTCCGGCCGCTCGGTGGATAGCGCGGCGATGATCGACGGGAAGCCGGCGGGATCCTCGTAATTCGGATTCGAGCCTGCATCAAGCAACGTGGCGATGAAGCCGGTCGGGCTCCAATAGATCGCATATTCCAACGGATGGCCGAGGCCGAGCTCGAACGGCATCCTCTCGTCGTACCATCGTGCGGAGCCGCCCAGCGCCTTGCCAAGCCCCTCGAAATCGCCCGCCTTGAAGGCGTCGTCTATCGCCTTGAACAGCTTGGCGCGCTCATAGCGGTCGTCAGGGATTTCCAGCATCGCCGTCCATCCAAAAATAAACGGCGATATTGCTCCGGTCTGCCGCTACGAGAAAGGCCCGCAGGCGGCGGCAAAAAAAGCGGAGCCGGCCCGGGGACAGGGCCGGCTCCTAAAACCCGGTCGTTGGGGACGGGGAGGGTGGGGACTCGACCGGGCTTTTTCTAGGCACGCCATATGAATGCGGCGTGCTTAATCTCTTCGTGTGTGCCGTTGCCCAAAAGCCCTGCGCATCTTGGGGCAGCATGCATTGGGGTCCTAGCGGACGCTGGCGACCGCGTCCTCGCGGCCGTCGTTGATCGAAACCCAAACGCCTGAATTCTCCGTCGATTGACGTTTGAGGTAGGTGTAGACCGTGTCGTTCCAGGCGAGCACTTTCGGCTCGAGATTGTCGAGGATGAACTCGCCGAGGCTGGTGCGCACCGTCAGCACCGCGTGGCCGTCGCCGTTCGGCTGGCGCACGACCGTCATCAAAAGGTCGCCCGCGGGGACACCGGCGGCCATCAATTCGCGGCGCTTCTCCAGCGCGTAGTCCTCGCAGTCGCCGAAACCGTTGTCGGGATAGGCCCAGTATTCCTCGACCCCGTAGATCTCCATATCGGTACGTGGCTTGACGCGGGTGTTGACCGAATTGTTGACCTTGATCATCGTCGCCCACAGCTTGCGGGTCAGCTCGACAGGAGACCCATTCGGCGTCGTCTCATTGCATTCGATGGGGATACGCTGGCAGAGTTCATAATGGCCGACGGGCTGGGTGGTGCGGCCACCCGTATGCATGAACAGCGGTCCCGCGCTTGCCGTGCCCCAGGCCGAAAGCTGCATCGCCATTGCCAAGAGCAACAGCTTGCCCCTCGTCATTTTCATTATGGTAGTCTCCCCGTTTGAGAGAGACTGTGCCACGTTGGGATTTATTTGACGCAAAAACCGGAAGTAGAGATTGAGTAAAACGCCCGTAGATTAAATATAAAATTTGAACTATCTCGACTGCGGATTGTTGAGAATCTAAACCGGCCGCCGCACCCGGATCACGTGGCGTCTCGACATGCCGCCCGGCTGCTGGAAGGCTGATCCGGCCAACAAAAAACCGGCCGCTGGGGGCCGGTTGGATGCATGTCCGCATTCTAAGCGGTCAGGTCCGCGGCGCGTTGAATTCCGAATCCAAGGTTTCCGGCCGCTGGATGACGGCGAACTCAATGGCGACGCCGTCCTCGAAGTGACGCACAACCTGGCCGCGCATCGTTCCCAGCATGACCTGCACGCCGATTGCTGGTTTGACGTCGATCTCGATCGCCGCGCCCGAGAGCGACAGGTCGATGATGCGGCACTGATACTGTCGCCCGTCGGTGAGCTGCAGCACGCTCATCGGGTTGCGCGGCGCGACGCGCTCGTGGCGACGGTCTTCCGGCAGGTCGAGCTCATGCTTGTTTGCAAGCCAGGTGAGCTGCGCGGCGAGCTTGTCCTTCTTGCGGTCCGAAGCGATGACGGTCATGGCGAAACCGTCCTGCGAGGTGCGCGTCACGATGCCTTCGATGCGACCGATGTGATCGATATAGGCAATGACCTTTTCCCCCGGCATGCCGACGCGATCGGTGCGCAAGGCGACATTGCCTGGCGACATGTCTATCACCTGGCACGCGTGTTCCGTGCGGTCCTCCAGCATGAAGCGTCCGTAGATTTTCACCCGGACACGCTGAAAATTGCGCCGCTCCACACGGGACGGCGCAAATTCCGCCGCTGACCTCATGACTGCCTACACCCCGTTGGCATTCCGCGCGACGTGCGAGGAATTTCACCGGAAAAAGCTACAGCAAAGCAGGTTAACAAACGGGAAAAAGCCGGCCCAAATGGGCTGGGGGCGGCCCCCCACGCAAGGCAAAGGCCTGGACCAGATTCGGGGCAAAATCTCGCGATCCGCTCTACTCGTTGCGCCCGCCGTCGAAGACGACGAGATGCCGTATCCGGCGTACGCGGCCGAGCGCCGAAATGGTCTCGGGCGCGTCGAACTCCGTCGGCACGAGCGACGGAACATCGATCGCCGGCCGGTTCTTCAGGAACATCGGGTCCTTGTCGGGATCGATGACCCGGATCGCGTCGATCAGGGCGTCGGCGAGCGGGTCGGCACCAAGCCAGAACGGCCGATCCGCGGCGCTGACGATGCCGAGGCAGCGAGGGCTCTCGACGCCGCCATCGAGCGGCAGCGCCAGCAGCTCGAACTTGCTGGAACGACCGTTTCGGCTGAATCCTTCATAGGTCAGAAGCAGCACCGACTTCTGATCGAAGACGCCGTGGATAAGACGCGACATAAGCCGCTGGTCCTTCTCGCGCCAGAGCGAGGGGAAGGAAAACCCTTTGAGCTCGCGGCCGTAATAGGCGCAGAGCCTGGTGCCGGCCAGCCGGAACACGGCCTCTCCGCGTGTGTCGCGCTCCAGGATGAACGTATCGGCCAGGAGCGTCTTGATGTCCGCCGGCTCCACTTCCGAGCGTTTCGGAGCCGGGCGGCCATCACGCAGCCGGTTCCAATATTGGAACAGCGCGATTGATCCGTTCTGATTCATTTCCATTCCGCTCCGGCAATCTGTCTTTCTTGTTGTCCCATCGGCGAACAGACAGGGCGCCCTCCGATGACTTTCATGCGGTGCGGAGCAGGATGCGTGCCAGCATCGTTAACGTTTGTTCACGTCTCGGGGTCGTTAAGGTTAACAAGTGGTTTACGTTGCACGCCGTTGGGACCTGTGGCACATCAAAACCACTCCAAAACGGTCGTTTCAGCAGCGATCGGCAGCACTTCAGTCAGTTTTCGGGGAGCAGGGGACTCGACCGGCCGTTCAGGGAAACCTGGACGGCTTTCTTTTGATTCGCGTCGCCGATCCAGGCCTATCCGATTCAGCTTGAGCGATTCGCGATTTGTGATTCGATCAGGCGTGAACTACATGCTCGGCCGAAATCGAGTCTCCAGCCAGCTGCGAAGAGGCCATGAGCGAGCCGGTAACACCGACCGAATCCGAAATGCAACCAGACGACGAAGCGCCGGAGCCGCGCCGCGAGCCGGTGTTCAACTTGCCGCCGGTTGTGCTGGCGGTGATGGGGATCTGCGGGATCGTCTTCCTGCTAGAGCGATATGTGCTGAACGACGACCAGCAAATAACGCTGCTCTACGACGGAGCCTTCATTCCGGTGCTCTACACCGGTCAATACGGCTTCGACTGGTTCTTGTTCACGCGCCCCTTCACCTATGCCTTCATGCATGGGGGCCTCGCCCACATTGCCGTCAACATGGTCTGGCTTGCCGCTTTCGGCTCACCGCTCGCCAATCGTTTCGGCGCGGCCCGATTTGCGGTGTTCTACGCCGTGACCGGGCTGGCTTCGGTCGCGCTGTTCTGGGCCATGCACCCTTATGGCGAGATGCCGCTGGTCGGCGCTTCGGGCGCGATCTCGGGCATGATGGGAGCGGCGGCGCGCTACGGCTTCCGGATCGATCGCTCGTCAGGCCAGGCGGCCTTCGCCGGCGAGCCGTTGCCGATCGCAATCGTGCTGCGTTCGCGCGGCGTCATGACGTTCCTCGGCGTCTGGATGGTGATCAACCTCGCGACCGGCCTTCTCGGCTTTGCGCCGGGGATCGAAGGACAGATCGCCTGGGAAGCCCATATCGGCGGCTTTGTCGCAGGCTTTTTCGGCGTGCGTTTTTTCGATCGGCCCCAGCCGTCCGAGTAGCCCTGCGGCGCACTTGAAATGCAACCAATCACGGCGCACCATGTTCACCGGAACGTGAATGCCGGTCAGGGCAGGAGCCGGCGGGCAAGGCACAGGAGGACGCCATGACTGTGAAGGCAATTCTTGAGCAAAAAGGCCATGACGTGTTCACACTCGGGCCTAATGAAAAGCTGAGCGAAGCCATTCGCATCCTGACCGAGCATAGGATCGGCGCGCTGGTCATCACCAATGGCGACCGCAAGATCGTCGGCATCCTTTCCGAGCGCGACATCGTGCGAGTGCTGGCCAGGGAGGGCGCGGCCGCGCTCGATATTCCGGTCCGATCGGCCATGACGCCGAAGGTCAAGATCTGCAACGAGAACCACACGGTCAACGAGGTCATGGAGATCATGACGAAGGGTCGCTTCCGCCACCTGCCGGTGGAGAAGGACGGGATGCTCGACGGCATCGTGTCGATCGGCGATGTGGTCAAGCGCCGGATCGAGGATGTCGAGCGCGAGGCTGAGGAGATCCGGGCCTACATCGCCACCGCCTGATACAGGCGGAAAGGAGCCGCCAGCACAGCCCGTGGGCTTACAAGCGCAAGCTGCCTGGAGGCCTGCGCGCGGCTTTGGACTTGTCTCAAGGAACGGTTTGCACTAGCGAGTGATGCGATTTTCGCAACGCGATAAGCAAAATCGCGCCAGCCACAAATGCGACCCATAGGCCTCCATGAGCATCATCGATACCCGCACGCCCGACCCGAAACGCCTGATCTCCGGCGCCACCGGCGACTGGGAAATCATCATCGGGCTCGAAGTGCATGCGCAAGTGACGTCCGAGGCAAAGCTGTTCTCCGGCGCCTCGACCTCTTTCGGCGCGGCGCCCAACGCCAATGTCAGCCTGGTCGACGCGGCGATGCCCGGCATGCTGCCGGTGCTCAACGAGGAATGCGTCAGGCAGGCGATCCGCACCGGGCTGGGCTTGAAGGCCGCGATCAACCAGAAGTCGGTCTTCGATCGGAAGAACTATTTCTACCCGGATCTGCCGCAGGGCTATCAGATCTCGCAGTACAAGCAGCCGATCGTCGGCGAAGGCAAGGTGATCGTCTCGGTCGGGCCGGACCGGCAGGGCGAGTTCGAGGACATCGAGGTCGGCATCGAGCGCCTGCATCTGGAGCAGGATGCCGGCAAGTCTATGCACGACCAGCATCCGACAATGTCCTATGTCGACCTCAACCGGTCCGGCGTTGCGCTGATGGAGATCGTCTCCAAGCCGGACATGCGCTCCGCCGACGAGGCCAAGGCCTATGTCAGCAAGCTGCGCACCATCATGCGCTATCTCGGCACCTGCGACGGCAACATGGACGAGGGTTCGCTGCGCGCCGACGTGAATGTCTCGGTGCGCCGCCCGGGCGGCGCCTTCGGCACGCGCTGCGAGATCAAGAACGTCAACTCGATCCGCTTCATCGGCCAGGCCATCGAGTCCGAAGCGCGCCGTCAGATCGCCATCCTCGAAGACGGCGGCGCGATCGAGCAGGAGACGCGCCTGTTCGACCCCAATAAGGGCGAGACGCGCTCGATGCGCTCCAAGGAAGAGGCGCATGACTACCGCTATTTCCCCGACCCCGACCTTCTGCCGCTGGAATTCGACCAGGCCTACGTCGATGATCTGGCACAGCATCTGCCGGAACTTCCGGACGAGAAGAAGGCGCGGCTGATCGGCTCGCTCGGCCTCTCGCCCTACGACGCCTCGGTGCTGGTGTCGGAAAAGCCGATCGCCGACTACTTCGAGAAGGTGGCCTCGGGGCGCGACGGCAAGCTTGCCGCCAACTGGGTTATCAACGACCTCCTGGGCGCTCTCAACAAGGCTGGCAAAGATGTTGAAAACGCTCCGGTTTCGCCTGAGCAGCTCGGTACCGTCGTCGACCTGATCAAGGAAGGCACGATCTCCGGCAAGATCGCCAAGGATCTGTTCGAGATCGTCTGGAACGAGGGCGGCGATCCGCGCCACCTCGTCGAAAGCCGCGGCATGAAGCAGGTGACCGACACCGGCGCCATCGAGAAGGCGGTCGACGAGGTCATCGCCGCCAATCCGGACAAGGCCGAGCAGGCGCGCGCCAAGCCGACCATGGCCGGCTGGTTCGTCGGCCAGGTGATGAAGGCGACCGGCGGCAAGGCGAACCCGCAGGCGGTCAACGAGCTGGTCAAGGCCAAGCTCGGCATCGAATAGAGCGATGTTCGTCCGCACCGCCAGCGAGCGCGATCTTGTTGCGATCCGCGCGCTGCTGGTCGAGACGTGGCATGCGACCTATGACGCCATTTACGGCGCCGAGCATGTAACGGCGATCACCGACGACTGGCATTCTCTTGCTTCGCTCAAGGCGCAGCTGGCCCGGCCGAATTCCGAATTCCTGGTCGCTGACGATGGCAAGCGGCTTGGCGGCATGGCTTTCGCGGCCGCGACTGCCGACCCGAAGATCGTCCTTCTGAACCAGCTCTACGTATCTCCGGATTGTCAGCGGCAAAGGATCGGCCAGGCGCTGCTCGACGAAGTCGAGGCCAGTTTTCCGCAGATGCGGACGCTGCGTCTCGAGGTCGAGCAGGTGAATGCGGCGGCGATCGCCTTCTACGAGGCCAACGGATTTCGGACGGCAGGCAGGACAGCGGATTGCGGCGGCAGTTCGGGATGGCCCGCGCTCATCCTGGAGAAGCGGCTCGGCTAAAGCGCCGGCGGAGCGGCAGGGATTTCCACATTGTCGATCAGCCTGGTGGTGCCGAGCCAGGCCGCCGCGAGCAAGCGCCCGTCGCGGTCCCGCCGCCAGGGCGCGAGCGCTGCGGCCTCCCGCGCGGCGACGTAGTCGACCTTCCGAAAGCCCGCGCTGACGAGCGCTTCCGCAGCCGCATTCACCGCACGTGCCTGATCCGCGCCGGACGCGAGTTCGGCCGCGGTCTGACGCAGAACCACGTTGAATTTGCGCGCGATCTCGAGCTCGGCCGCGCCGAGATAGGCGTTGCGCGACGACATGGCGAGGCCGTGGGAATCACGCACGGTCGGCGCGCCGACGATCTCGACCGGCAGATCGAGATCACGGCACAGCTGCCTGACAACGCAAAGCTGCTGGTAGTCCTTCTCACCGAACACGGCACAGTCGGGCGCTGCCTGCAGGAAAAGCTTGGCCACGACAGTGGCGACGCCGTCGAAGAAGGCGGGCCGAAAATCCGTCTCCAGGCCGGAGGAGGGGCCTCCGACCGAGATTTTGGTGGCGAAGCCGGCCGGGTACATTTCCGCCACGCCTGGCGTGAAGGCCAGATGCACGCCTGCTTCCCGCAGTTGGTCGAGATCGCGGGCCAATTGGCGCGGATATTTGTCCAAGTCCTCGGTCGGCGCGAACTGGGTCGGATTGACGAAGACGGAGACGACGCAGCGCTCCGCCTTTTCGAGCGCGATCCTGACCAGCGAGATGTGGCCGTCATGCAGCGCGCCCATGGTCGGCACCATGGCGATCTTGAGGCCAGCCCGGCGCCAATCCCCGATCTGCGCGCGGAGGGCCGCAACGCTCTCGACGACGATTGGCCCGCTCATGCCTGGTCCTTGCCCGATGCGGCCGAAAAAACGTGGTCAGGTCCTGGAAATGCGCGGCTGCGCACCTCGTCGGCGTAACGAGCCGCCGCATCCGCAATGGTGTCGCGCAGCTTTGCGTATTCCTTGACGAATTTCGGCACGCGGTCGACGGTCATGCCAATCATGTCGTCTACCACCAGGATCTGGCCGTCGCAGTCGCCGCTGGCGCCGATGCCGATGGTCGGGATCGCGATATGGCGGGTGAGATCCGAAGCCACCGCCTCGACCGTGCCCTCGATGACGACCGAGAAGGCGCCGGCCTTTTCGACCGCTTCGGCGTCGCGAAAAAGGGCGGCGACGTTTTCCCTGCTCCTGCCCTTGATCTTGTAGCCGCCCTCCTTGTCCACCGACTGCGGCTGCAGGCCGATATGGCCCATGACCGGGATGCCTTCCGCGACGATTGCAGCGATCTGCGCGGCCATGTCGACCCCGCCCTCGAGCTTCACTGCCTGGCAGCCCGTCTCGCCGATGATGAGCCTTGCCGAGGCAACGGCTTGCGCCACCGAGTCCTCGTAGCTGCCTGCCGGCATGTCGACCACCACACAGGCCTTCGCCGAGCCGCGCATCACCGCTTGTCCATGCGCGATCATCATCTCCAGCGAAGCGCCGAGCGTCGTGGCATGGCCATGCAGCACCATGGCGACGCTGTCGCCGACCAGAAGCAGGTCGACATGCGGATCGAGCATGCGCGCAATCGGATAGGTGTAGGCGGTGAGACACACGATCGGCACGCCGTCCTTGCGACGGCGAATGTCTTCGGCGCCGATCCGATTGCCGGTGGATCGTTCTGGGGCCAATCGTCACCTCCCTCAACCGGCGCGGGCCGGCCGCCAGCTTTGCCGGGCGTGCGAGCTTTAGAAACTGCGCAAACGCTTGGCAAGCCGAGGTGGCGATATCTCCACGCGTGTATCGATTTAGCGAACGAAGCATTTACATCGCAGACTGGGCAAAACCCTTGCCTTCGCGTTGACCTGACGCCATAAGCAGGAAACGGCGCGGCCGCTGCCGCAACGAGGATCTGGATGAAGACTTTCCTGCTGCAGTTTTTCACCTGGTGGAACAGCCAGACGCTTGGCACGCGCTTCCACACTTGGCGCTTCGGCAACAAGGTCGGCGAGGACGAGGTCGGCAACGTCTATTACGAGGGCGGCATCGATTCGGAAGGTCGCACCCGCCGCTGGGTCATCTATCGTGACTATTCCGAAGCCTCGAAGATCCCTCCAGGCTGGCATGGCTGGATGCATCATCGCGTAGACACGCCTCCGTCTAGCGAAAGCTATAAGGCTCGTGATTGGCAGAAGCCGCACCGGCCCAACCTCACAGGAACGCCGAGCGCCTATCGCCCGCAAGGTTCCATTCTGACCAACCAACATCGCCCGCAAGTCACCGGCGACTACGACGCTTGGACGCCCGGTTCGTAAACGCGTTTTCGGTCTTTTGTCGCCACAATTGGCGTTTAGCTGCTTGCTGATAGCGCAGCCCTGACTAGCCTTGGGCGATTGAGAGAATCACCCGGGCGCAACCACCGGTATCCCTGCATGAACTCTTTCGGCCGACTCTCGACGGGACTGTTCGCGGCAGCGTCCGTTCTGGCTGCCTCGACGCCAGGGTTCGCCGCCGCGCAGACACCGGCGGCGCCGGCGGTTTCCGACCGCATCACCAATCCGGTCGCCGAATTCGCCGGCATCGACAAGATCACCGGCCGCATCATCACCTTCGACGTCTATATCGACGAGACGGTGCAGTTCGGCGCCCTGCAGGTGACGCCGCGCGTCTGCTACTCTCGGCCCGAGACCGAACAGCCGAAGACCGATTCCTTCGTCGAGGTCGACGAGATCACGCTCGATCGCAAGATCCGCCGTATCTTTACCGGCTGGATGTTCGCCGAAAGCCCCGGTCTCAACGCGGTCGAGCACGCCGTCTATGACGTCTGGCTGAAGGGCTGCAAGCAAAAATCGGACGTGCCGCCGCCGACCGCCGCCAAGGCCGATACGGGCAAGCCGAAGACGAATACCGCCAAGCCGAAGCCGCCTGCCGAGGCAGCGCCTGAGCCGTCGGACGCGGCGCCCGCGCCGGATGGCGCCGACACCACAGACACGAACTGATCTCGGAACTCTCGGAACCCTCTTTTTCGCAATCCGTTGGATAAACGGTGATGGCGACGGGAGATTTCCATGGCAACGATCAGGCCGATCACTGCCAGCACGAAAGAGCTTCTCGATATCGAGAAAGGCTTCTGGACTGGCGATTCCGCCTATTTCGCGGCCCACGCCGATGTGGATTGCCTCGTCGCCTTTCCGGAGATGGCGCAGGCGATGACCAATGCCGATCTGGCCAAGACCGCCACCAAGCCCAATCGCTGGCGCGATCTCGACATTCGGCTGAAAGGCATGGTCGAACCCGGCAGCGATATCGTCATGCTAACCTACGAGGCGCGCGCGACGCGGGAAAACGGCGAGCCCTATGCCGCTCTCGTCAGCACCGGCTATGTTCATCGCGCCGATGGCTGGAAGATGATGTTTCATTCCCAGACGCCAATCGAAACTGCGAGCGGGTGACCGCTTACCTCAGGGATAAAAGACCGCGTCGCCCTTCAGGGCCTCGGCCAGCATTTTTTCGTAGCGGCTGCGCGGCACGTCGATGGCGCCGAAGCGCTTCAGGTGCTCGGTGGTGAACTGCGTGTCGAGCAGCGCGAAACGGCGTTCGTTCAGCCGCTCGACCAGATAATAGAGGCAAGTCTTCGAGGCGTCGGTTTCCCGGGCGAACATGCTTTCGCCGAAGAAGACGCGCCCGAGTGACACCCCATAGAGACCGCCGGCCAGCCGGCCCTCGCGCCACGCCTCGACGGAATGGCAGTGGCCCAGCCGATAGAGCTCGACATAGGCTTCGCGGATCGGCGCATTGATCCAGGTCGAGCGGCGCTCGTCGCGCCTTTCCGCGCAGCCGTCGATCGTCGCCTCGAAGTCGAAATCGTAGCGGATGTCGAAAGGGTGCCTGCGGATCGTCTTCTTCAGACTGCGTGGCGTGTGGAATCCGTCGAGCGGGATGATGCCGCGCGTCTCCGGCCGCACCCAGAACACTTCCGGGTCGGTGGCGCTCTCTGCCATCGGGAACACGCCCGAGGCATAGGCTTTCAGCAGCAGGTCGGTTGGGATGCGGTAGCCGGGCGCGTAGGGACGAGTCATTGCGCCATTATAACCGCAAGATCCTATTCCTCCTTGGCCAAATATTTCTCGAGCCAGTGGATGTCGTAGTCGCCGTTGGCGATATCCGGATTGCCGACGAGGTCGCGGAACAGCGGCAGCGTCGTCTTGATGCCGTCGACGACGAATTCGTCGAGCGCCCGGCGCAGCCGCATCATGCATTCGACGCGGTTGCGCCCATGCACGATCAGCTTACCGATCAGGCTGTCGTAATAGGGCGGGATCCGGTAGCCGGAATAGACGCCGGAATCGACGCGGATGCCGAGGCCGCCCGGCGTGTGGAAATGCGTGATCGTACCGGGCGACGGCGTGAACGTGCGCGGATCCTCGGCGTTGATGCGGCACTCGATGGCGTGGCCGTTGAACTTGATGTCTTCCTGCTTGACCGACAGTCCGCCGCCGGAGGCGACACGGATCTGTTCATGCACGAGGTCGATGCCGGTGATCGCTTCGGTCACCGGATGCTCGACCTGCAGGCGTGTGTTCATCTCGATGAAATAGAATTCACCGTTCTCGTAGAGGAATTCGATCGTGCCGGCGCCGGAATAGCCAAGATCGGCGATCGCCTTGGCGCAGATGCCGCCGATGCGCGCACGTTCCTCGGCGTTGAGGGCCGGTGAGTTCGCTTCCTCCCACACCTTCTGGTGGCGGCGTTGCAGCGAGCAGTCGCGCTCGCCGAAATGCACGCCGCGTCCGGCGCCGTCGCCGAACACCTGCAATTCGATATGGCGCGGCTTTTCCAGATATTTCTCGATGTAAACGGCGTCGTCGCCGAAGGCAGCGCCGGCTTCTGATCTGGCGGTCTGCAGCGCCACTTCGAGGTCGGCTTCGGTGCGGGCGACCTTCATGCCGCGGCCGCCGCCGCCGGCCGAAGCCTTGATGATCACCGGATAGCCGATCGCGGCGGCAATGCGCTTTGCTTCCTTCTCGTCGCTGATCGCGCCGTCCGAACCAGGCACCACCGGGATGCCGAGGCGCTTTGCCGTGCGCTTGGCTTCGATCTTGTCGCCCATGATGCGGATATGGTCGCCCGAAGGGCCGATGAAGGTGATGTTATGGGCGGCGAGGATATCGGCGAACTTGGCGTTTTCTGACAGGAAGCCGTAGCCCGGGTGCACGGCATCGGCGCCGGTGATCTCGCAAGCGGCGACGATCTGGTGAATGTTGAGATAGCTTTCGCGCGACGGCGGCGGGCCGATGCAGACGCTTTCGTCGGCAAGCCGCACATGCATGGCGTCGGAATCGGCCGTCGAATGGACCACCACCGTCTGGATGCCGAGCTCCTTGCAGGCGCGCAGCACCCGAAGCGCGATTTCGCCGCGATTGGCGATGAGGATTTTTTGGAACATCTGCCCGCTGTTCCCGGCTCTACTCGATGACCACGAGCGGCATGCCGTATTCGACCGGCTGGGCGTCCTCGATCAGGATCGCCGTCACCGTGCCGGCGCGCGGCGAGGGAATCTGGTTCATCGTCTTCATCGCTTCGATGATGAGCAGCGTCTGGCCTTCCTTCACCTTCTGGCCGATCTCGATGAACGCCTTGGCGTCGGGCGAGGGCGCGAGATAGGCGGTGCCGACCATCGGCGAGGGCACGGCGTTCTTGGAAGGATCGGCTGCCGTCGCGGGCGCGGCCGCTCCCGCCTGAGCCGGCCCGGCAACCGCCGCGGACGGCATAGGAAGCGGAGCAGCGACCGCGTGGACGGCCTGAGACTGACGCGACACGCGCACTTTCAGATCGCCGAGCTCGACCTCGATCTCGGTCAGGTTGGTGTCGTTCAGTATGCCCGCCAGGTCGCGGATCAGCTGTTGGTCAACACCGTTCTTCTTTATCGACATTTTCGAGCCTTCTGTTTGGGAGCCGGTCACAGGCGCGCCGCCAGTGCCTGCAGCGCAAGCGTGTAGCCGAGTGGCCCGAACCCGCAGATCATGCCGACGGCGACCGGCGCGACCATGGAGACGTGGCGGAAAGGCTCCCGCGCGTGGATATTGGAAAGATGGACCTCAGCGACGGGCAGCGGCGCGACTGCGCGGATGGCGTCGTGAATGGCAATCGAGGTATGGCTGTAGGCGCCGGGATTGATGACGATGCCTGCGGCCTTTTCACCGGCTTCCTGGATCCAGTCGACGAGATCACCTTCGTGATTGGACTGACGAAAATCGATCTCGAGCCCGAGCGCCGTGCCGGCGGTCTTGCAATCCTCGGCAATGGCGGCAAGCGTCTTGCCGCCATAGATCCCCGGCTCGCGCTTGCCGAGTGCATTGAGATTGGGACCGTTCAGGACGAAAATCGTTTTCAAATATGCCGACCTCTTCGGCGCCGGCCTCAAGCCGGCGCGCCGGACCTCTATAATGGGCATAGCCGCCCGCGAAAAGAGCGCAAGTACGTTCTTTCGCTGTCCACAACAGGCGGAAAACCGCCTGTTGTCGCGACTCGCAATCGCTTAGAGCATGATCCCGAAAACTGTGCAGCGGTTTTCGGAAAAGACCATGCCCAAACCTAGAGCGCGCTCTTGGCCTGCTCGATCTTCTCCGCCAGAACCTGCTGTCCGAGCGCGCCGAACACCACCTCATTTCCGACCACATAGGACGGCGTGCCGGTGATCGACAGCTTGGTGGCGAGATCGTAGGTGCGCGAGAGCGCTTCGTTGATGCTCGGATCCTTCATCTTCTCGCGCAGCTTCGCCTCGTCGGCACCGAGCGAAACAGCGACCTTCATGGCGGTGGATTCGGTGGCACGGCCCTGGCTGCCGAGCAACGCAGTGTGGAACTCGCTGTACTTCTCCGGCATCATCAGATGGAAGGCCATCGAGACCACGCTGGCCTTTTGCGAATCCGGGCTGAGGATTGGAAACTCCTTGAGCACGAAGCGCAGGTCCGGATCGGCCTTGGTCAGCGCCTTCATGTCCTCAATGGCGCGTTTGCAGAAGCCGCAATTGTAGTCGTAGAACTCGACGATGGTGACTTTGCCCTTAGGGTTGCCGACCACGCCGTCGAAGGTGGAGTTGAAGATCTCGTCCTTCGCGTCCTTGATGACGCCGAGTGCGGCGAGCCGCTGCTCTTCCTTCTGCTTGGCCTCGAGCGCGTCCTGGACCTCGAGCAGGACCTCGGGGTTTTTCAACAGATAGTCGCGGATGATGCCTTCGACCTCCTTGCGGTCGATCTTGCTGTCCGCCGAGGCCACCTGGATGGCTTGCGTCGTGTCGGCCCTAGCGGCCTGCGGGCTTCCTGCCACGAAGCCGAATGCCAGCATGCCGAGCGCCACCGCCACGCCGGCGCTGCCGAGCAGGATTGCCTTGTTCATGATCAGTTCCTTCTGCCTGTCCCGGTCCAACCTGGTCGCCGCGCGCGCCCGGGAGGTTCACTTGAGTTTGTTAGATGGCGTGTAGTTTATGATATCCTGCGCGCGAAGCCAGCGGGGCTCGCCGCGCTTCAATTTCTGTTGAGCGCGCATGGCGAAGATCTTCGCGTTCTTATAGTCGGCCGAATAGAAATGGCCCTCCGCCGTCGCAAGGTCGGCGGCCGGGATTTGCCCCAATTCGCCATAGGCTTGAGCCAGATAGCGGTAGGCTACGGAGTTTTCCTTGTCGCGCCCGATCCCGTTGTTGAGCTGCGCCACCGCTTTGTTGATTGAGTCCGGCGTGCCGACCGCCATCAGCGCCTGGCCGAGCGAGACCAGCAGCAAGCCGGACCGCGCCGCGTCGAGGCTCGCCGCTTTGGCATAGGCATCCGCGGCGTCCTTGGGCCTGTTGGCCTTCATCAGGATGTCGCCGCGAAGTTCCTGGAAATAGGGGTTTTTCGGCTGTTCCTTGATCAGCGCCGCGGTTTTCGTCAGCGCGGTGCCAGGGTTGCCGTAGAGATAGGTCTGCTGCGCGTCGCCGTAGCGCGAGGCAAGGCTGGTCGGGTTCTTGCGCATCAGCCGCGCCACCGCCGCCTGGCCTTGCATATAGGCCGCGATCTTGATGCGCATCATGTCATGCCGCTGCTGCAGCGCCGGCGCGTCGACCTGGCTGACATAAGGGCTCGCCTTGACCAGCACCTCGAGATTGGCGATGCGCTCCCGGGGCATCGGATGGCTGATCCGGTAAGGATCGAGCTGGGTGCCCGACAGCGAAAGCGCGCTCTGGAATCGCCCGAAGGTCTTCAGCATGCCCATGCCGGACTGGCCGGTGGCATTCAGGTAGGTGATCGCCGAGCGGTCGGCGGTGATTTCTTCGCCCCGCTGATAGGCAAGGATGCTGCGCTGCGCCATCTCGCCGCCGCCGGCCGCGACGCCCATGCCGGCGCCGGCAAGGCCGCGGCTGTTGGTGGTGGCGCCGGCCACGATCGCGCCCGCCCCGAGCAGCGTGGCGATGATGGCCATGGTCTTGGCGCGATCGAGTTGATCGCGCAGCTTCTGCTGGTGGCCGCCGGCAATATGGCCGGCCTCGTGCGCGATGACGCCGATGATCTCGTTCGGCGTCTCGGCCGTCACCAGCGCGCCGGTGTTGATGAACAGGCGGCGGCCGGTCACGAACGCATTGAAGCTCTGGTCGTTGACGAGAACGATGTCGATCCCGTCATTGGCGAGGCCCGCCGCCTTGAAGATCGGTCGGGCATAGTCGCGCACCAGCGCCTCGATCTCGGCGTCGCGCACCACCGGCACGCCTTGCGCGAAGGCGCTCAGCGAAGTGGACACCGCGACGGCGGCGGCAAGCAGGAGCGTCGCAAATCCGCGCGCGGTTCGCCCTATTGCGGTCGATCTATCCATCATCGTTCGGGTCGGCTCAACATGACAGGTCCACTGGTAGACGAGCGGGCGAAGGATGAAAAGTCGGCGCCATTAACTTCCTGCGCGCTTGTGATCCCCACACCAATCGGGCATTTGTGCGGCGCTGCCGTCGAACTCCCGGCAGTTCCAGGGCAAGCGAGCGATGGTTTGCCTGTGGATTTGCCAACCAAAGGCAGGCTGAAGAGTCAGATGGTCGTTTCGCTTTCACGCCGCGGCGAGGTCGAGCCGTTCCACGCCATGGATATTCTGGCCGAGGCCAACCGGCTGAAGGCGATCGGTATTCCCGTGGTGTCGATGGCAGTCGGCCAGCCGTCGGACCCGGCGCCGGTCGGCGTCCGCGAAGCCGCAGCTCTCGCGCTGAAGCACGGCCGCATCGGCTACACCGATGCTCTGGGCCTGGCGGAGCTGCGCAAGGCGATCGCCGCGCACTATGGCGAGCATTACGGAATTGATGTCGCGCCGGCCCGTATCGCCGTCACAACCGGATCGTCCGCCGCCTTCAACCTGGCTTTCCTGGCGATGTTCGATCCCGGCGACCGCGTCGCCATCGCCGCGCCCGGCTATCCGGCCTACCGCAACATCATGGCCGCGCTTGGCATCGAGATCGTCGAGATCGAGCTTGGCTCGGACGCCTATCTGCATGCCGACCACCTGAAGAGCGCACACCGCGAGAAGCCGTTGAAAGGCGTGCTGTTTGCCAGTCCAGCCAATCCGACCGGCGCGGTCATTCCAGCCGACGAGCTTTCCGCGTTGGTGAAGACCGCAGGCGAGCTTGGCATCGCGGTGATCTCGGACGAAATCTACCACCGGCTGGCCTATGCCGCGCCCGATGTCACTGCACTTGCCTGTGGCGCCGGCGTGACGGTGATCAACTCCTTCTCGAAATACTATTGCATGACCGGCTGGCGCATCGGCTGGATGGTGCTGCCGGAGGAACTGGTGCGGCCGGTCGAGCGCATCGCGCAGAGCCTTTACATCTCGCCGCCGGAACTGTCGCAGGTCGCGGCGATCGAGGCCTTCAATGCCACGCAAGAGCTCGAAGCGGTGAAGGCGCGTTATGCCTGGAACCGCGACCTGCTGATAAAGCGTCTGCCGAAGCTGGGCTTCCCGCTCGCAGCGCCCATGGACGGCGCTTTCTACGCCTTCTGCGATGTCACGCGGCACACCAATGACAGCATGGCCTTCGCGCGCAAGATGCTGGCCGAGGCGCATGTAGCGGCTACGCCCGGCCGTGATTTCGATCCGCTCCAGGGCCATCGCACCATGCGCTTTTCCTATGCCGGCAGCCATGACGACATGGTCGAGGCGCTGGCGCGCATCGAAAGCTGGCTGAAGTAGACGCCATGCCCGAGCTTGAACAGGCGCTGGCGGAAGTGGCCGCCGAAATAAACGAGCGCAGCGATCGTGGCGATGTCGCCACCTATATCCCGCAGCTCGGCAAGGTCGATCCGAAGAAATTCGGCATTGCCGCCGTGACCAATGACGGGCGCATCATCCTTGCCGGCGATGCCGACCAGCCCTTTTCGATCCAGAGCGTCTCGAAGGTGTTCACGCTGACCCTGGCGCTGGGCAAGGTCGGCGATGCGTTGTGGCAGCGTGTCGGCCGCGAGCCGTCGGGCAATCCGTTCAACTCGATCGTCCAGCTCGAGCATGAGAGCGGCATTCCGCGCAATCCGTTCATCAACGCCGGCGCCATCGTCGTATCCGACATCCTGCTTGCCGGCCACCAGCCGCGCGAGGCGATCGGCGAGATCCTGCGCTTCGTCCAATTCCTGGCCGACGACGACACGATCATCATCGACCGCGAGGTCGCGGCCTCGGAACGCGCTACCGGCTACCGCAACTTCGCTCTGGCCAATTACATGAAGTCCTTTGGCAATCTCGACCATGAGCCGGAGCTGGCGCTGGGCGTCTACTTCCATCATTGCGCCATCGCCATGAGCTGCCGGCAGCTCGCCATGGCCGGCCGCTTCCTCGCCAATGGCGGTCGGAACCCGGCGACCGGGCTGTCGGTAGTGTCGACCGAGCGTGCGCGCCGCATCGGCGCGCTGATGCTGACCTGCGGCCACTATGACGGCTCCGGCGATTTCGCCTTCCGTGTCGGCATTCCGGGTAAGAGTGGCGTCGGCGGCGGTATTCTTGGCATCGTGCCGGGCGTCGCCTCGCTCGCCGTCTGGTCCCCCGGCCTCAACGAGAACGGCAATTCCAAGCTCGGCTCCATAGCGCTTGAGAAGCTCGCCAGGATGATGAACTGGTCGATCTTCGCGCCTTAGCAGGTGCTGGGGCGCAAGATTGGAAGGCCAGAAAACGAAAATCCCGCGCCGGGCGGCACGGGATCTTCTGTTTAACAACTAAGCCTAATGAGCTGACAGAGCTTAGAAAAAACCCTTCCGCTGCCACCAGCCGGCACGCTTCGGCTTTTCTTCGGTCTTGGCTTCCTCGCTGACGTTGGACGAAACGACGGGGACAGCCGGCGTGTCGATCGACTGCGGTTTGCGCCGCGTTGGATGGGCATTGACCTGCGCTTCGGCCTCGGTCGGAGCAGCAGCGGCCGCTGCCAGCTCCGGTTCGGCGGCCGCAGGTTCAGCGGGAAGTTCCGCCGCCCGCTCGGGCGCTTTCTCGGAGACGGTTTCCTCGACAGCCTTCTTCGATCGCGGTGCACGGCGAGGCTTCTTCGGCTTCTCCGTTTCCGCAACATCGTCATTGGCGGGCGAGGGCGCGGCCTGCTCTTCGGCTGCAGCGACCGGCGGCGCGCCCTCGGGAGCTTCGACTTCCGCTTCTTCGCCTTCGAGACCATCGCCGGCATCGGCATCGGCAGCGATTTCGCCTTCCTCGCGGCGATTGCGCTTGCCGCCGCGCTTGCCGCGACGGCGCTTCTTGCCCTGCCCCTCTTCGGCTGCTTCTGCCCCGGCCGGTGCTTCAGCCGTTATCTCGGCTGCTTCGCCTGTCGTCGCTGTGGCATCCGCCGGCCCGGGGGCCGAGACGGCATCGCCATGGCCTTGATGCTCGCGGTCGCGATCCTTGCCGCCGCGCCGCCGACGGCGTTTGCGGCGCTTGCGGCCGCCTTCGCCGTCCTCGGACCGCTGCGGATGCTGTCCCTGCTGTGGATGGCGCGGCTGTTCGGCCTGGACCGATACCTCTTCTTCCTCCTCGACGACGATCTCGTCCTCGGGTTCTTCCGGCTCGACATAGGTCGGCAGGCTGCGCACCTCGACGAAGCCTTCCGGCTTCTCAGCCACCGCGCCGCGGAAGATCGCGTAGTGTTGCGCGCCCAGCGTCTCGTCAGCTTCGAGCGTGATGCTCAGGCCGAACCGGGCCTCGAGCTCGACCAGATTGGCGCGCTTGTGGTTGAGCACATAAAGCGCGGTCGCCGCCGGCGTGCGCACTGTGATGTGGCTGCGCGAATCCTTGAGCAGGAATTCCTCGATTGCCCGCACCACCATCAGCGCCACCGAGGAGTCCGATCTCACATGGCCCGTGCCGCCGCAATGCGGGCAGGGCTTCATCGTCGATTCCAGCACGCTGGCACGGATGCGCTGGCGCGACATCTCCATCAGGCCGAAATGCGAGATGCGACCGACCTGGATGCGGGCGCGATCGTTCTTGAGGTGATCCTTCAGCCGCTTCTCGACCGCGCGGTTGTTGCGGTTCTCCTCCATGTCGATGAAGTCGATGACGATCAGGCCGGCAAGGTCGCGCAGCCTGAGCTGCCGCGCGACTTCCTCGGCGGCCTCCAGATTGGTGTGGAGCGCGGTGTCCTCGATCGAATGCTCCTTGGTGGAGCGGCCGGAGTTGACGTCGATCGAGACCAGCGCCTCGGTCTGGTTGATGATGATGTAGCCGCCGCTCTTCAGCGTCACTTGCGGCTGCAGCATCCGGTCGAGCTGCGCCTCGATGCCGTTGCGCACGAAGATCGGCGTGGTGTCGCGGTAGGGCTGCACCACCTTGGCATGGCTCGGCATCAGCATGCGCATGAAGTCCTTGGCCTCGCGGTAGCCGTCCTCGCCGGAGACCAGGATCTCGTCGATATCCTTGTTGTAGAGGTCGCGAACCGAGCGCTTGATCAGGCTGCCTTCCTCATAGACCAGGGCAGGGGCCGTGGACTGCAGCGTGAGGTTGCGGACATTCTCCCAAAGCCGCATCAGATATTCGTAGTCGCGCTTGATCTCGGCCTTGGTGCGGCTTTCGCCGGCGGTGCGCAGGATGACTCCCATGCCCTGCGGCACCTCGAGATCGGCGACGACCTCCTTCAGCCGTTTGCGGTCCTGGGCATTGGTGATCTTGCGCGAGATGCCGCCGCCGCGCGCCGTGTTCGGCATCAAGACCGAATAGCGGCCGGCGAGCGACAGATAGGTGGTCAGCGCCGCGCCCTTGTTGCCGCGCTCTTCCTTGACGACCTGGACCAGCAGGATCTGGCGCCGCTTGATGACTTCCTGGATCTTGTACTGGCGGCGCACCGGCTTGCGGCGGTTGCGGACCTCTTCAAGCGCATCCTCGGCGCCGACCGATTCGATTTCGTGTTCGTCCGAATGCGCGGACGAAACCTCTTCGAGCATGCCGCGATCATCGTCGCTTGGAGCGGCTTCCTCGGCCGGAGCGACCTCGCTGGTGGATTCGGCCGGCACCGGTTCCGAAATCACATCCGCATCGATGCTCGCGGCGATCGACGTGGGGCCGCCCTCGGAAGGCTGGCGATTCTCGCTGTCGGTCGCATCGGCTTCTTCGGTGTCGCTGCCGGCTTCGGGGGCCTTGTTCTCCTCTTCGCCGGCTGCCTCGGCTACGGTCTCAACGGTTTCGGAGCCTGCGGTGGCTTCGGTCGAGGTATCGGCCGCATCGCCGGGCTCATCAGCGGAAGCGCTGGAAGCTGCGACCTCATCGGCGCTTTCGCCGCCTTCGTCGGCACCGGCAGCATCGGAACCGCGCTTTTGCTCGGCCCGGTCGCGGTTCTTGCCGCCGCGCCGTCGGTTGCGGCGGCCGCCGCGATCGCGCGCCTGCTGTTCCTCGCCGGCCTCGGCCTCCTCGTCCTCTTCGTCGTCCGCCTCCTGCGCTTCGGCGCGCAGCAGGGCCTGACGGTCGGCGACCGGGATCTGGTAATAGTCGGGGTGAATTTCACTGAAGGCGAGAAAACCGTGACGGTTGCCGCCATATTCGACAAAGGCTGCCTGAAGGGAAGGTTCGACGCGGGTTACGCGGGCGAGATAGATGTTTCCTTTGAGCTGCTTCTTGTCCTGGGATTCAAAGTCGAATTCTTCGATGCGGTTACCGCGAACGACAACAACGCGTGTTTCCTCCGGGTGGGAGGCGTCTATCAGCATCTTGTTGGGCATTATTTCGTTTCCTCCCGGCAGCCATCAGCCGCAGCTGGCGAGGCAGACCCCGCCGCTGTGTGCCTGGATTTGTGTGGCTGCCGGATAATTGAATGTCCGCCGGCCGGAGCTTGAGCGCGATGGCGGTGCCGCCCGCAGCCACAATGGCGCGGTTCGATGCGGACCTTTCCATGATTGCGCTTGAAGCCATCGGCACCCAGCAGAACCTTTTGAACCAAAGCCCGGGCTTGGCCGGACCAGCTTGTTTGCTCGCACAGAGCCGGCGCGGGAGATCCCGGCCGTTTTCATCGCGCAAGCGATTCCCCCGCCACGGGAGCACGCCTGCGAAAATCGTCGCGATCATCTGAAACCCGGAAGCGCCTTGCACATCTTACCCTAGCGGGAAGCTGCAGGGCGGGCGGTTCCAGGATTGCAGTGATCCAATGTCGCTTTTATGATTTGGCGGGTTGGAAGGCAACCCCGATTTCGGATGCCGGCAAAAAGCGCTTCCGCAGGGGAAGGTGGCGCTCCACTTGCTGCATGAAAGGCTTGGTTAACCTTCTCTGGATACCAATCGTTAATCGGGTTGGCCGCCAGACAGGCCGTTCTGCCAAACAGGCCGGCGCGAGGCGCCTAACGGGGAGCGACTAGAATAGAGATGGGACTGGCAGGCACCGCAGACAAGGAGCGTGGCGCCGCCGGATATCTGCGGCTCATGGCAAGGACTGTTTTCCTGCTGGTGATCCTGCTTGGCGCGACCGCCGCCTCGCGGGCCGACGGGTTGCTTGGCGCCACCGGCTACAAGATGGCCGGCGACGCGACCAAGATGCGCATCGTCGTGACCTTCGACCGAGAACCGGACGTGAAGTGGTTCCTGCTGCGCGGTCCCAGCCGCCTTGTCGTCGACCTGCCGCGCACGCGATTCGCCCTCAACGCCAAGGACGTGAAGCCGCGCGGGCTGGTGCGCGCCGTTCGCTACGGCGATCAGGGCAAAGGCTCTCGGCTGATCCTGTCCGGCAAGGGACCGTTTGCCGTCGACAAGCTCGAGGTGCTGAAGAATGACGATGGCAGCGGCTATCGCGTCGCCATCGACATGTCGGCCGCATCCGAAAGAGAATTCGACGAGGCTTTGGCCAACCAATCGCTGACCACCGGCTCGACCGTTTCTACCGACAAGGGCGGCCGTGTCGGCACAGGGCCGATTTCGGCGCCTGGGCACCGCTTCACAGTGGTCATCGATCCGGGTCATGGCGGCGTCGACGGCGGCGCGGAGAGCGCCGGCGGCACGGTCGAGAAGAACGTCACGCTCGCCTTTGCGACCGAACTACGTGACAAGCTGGCCGCGGTCGGCAGCTATGATGTCTATATGACACGGGACAGCGACGTGTACCTGCCGCTCGACGAGCGCGTGCGCATCGCCCGCCAGCACGAAGCCGATCTCTTGATCTCCATCCATGCCGATACGATCGCCGTCAGAGGTCTCCGCGGCGCCACGGTCTACACGCTCTCGGACAAGGCTTCCGATCCCGAGGCTCAGGCGCTCGCCGATCGTGAAAACCTCTCCGACCAGTTCGCCGGCCTAAAGATCGAGGACGACAATAAGGAGGTCACCGACATCCTGATCGACCTGATCCGCCGCGAGACCCACGGCTTTTCGATGAGCTTTGCGCACACGCTGGTCGGCCAGTTGTCGACCAGCGTCGGTCTGATCAACAATCCGCAGCGCTCGGCCGGCTTCAAGGTGCTGAAGGCGCCCGACGTGCCCTCGGTTCTGGTCGAGCTTGGTTACCTCTCCAACAGCAAGGACGAGGCGCAATTGCTCAGCGCCGACTGGCGCGGCAAGGCGGCTCAGAGCATAACCAATGCCGTTGCCCTGTTTGCCGCGGCGAAAGCGGGAGCCAGGGCTGGGGGCTGACGGGGACCGAACCCGCCCACAACCTTGAGCCGTCCTACAACCGCAAGCAGCGTTGCGCGACGACAACACGTGGCGTTATTATTTGACGGACGGAGTTCCTGAAACTTCGTGCTGCCGTATTTTGTCCACATGGTCGCGACAATGGGTTTCCATTGCGGATTGGGACCGCCCCTGAAGCTTGCGCGACTGTCGGCTTCGTTTAGGAAATCCCGGACCTCGGACTGGAGCGGGCATGATTCGTCTCATCGGCTATTTCTTCGGCATCGGCACGACGCTGGCGCTGCTGGTCGCTGCGGGCCTTGCCATCTACATCGGCCATCTGACGAAGGATCTGCCCGACTACGAGGTTCTGGCCAAATATGAGCCGCCGGTGACGACGCGCATCCATGCCTCGGATGGCTCGCTGATGGCCGAATATGCTCGCGAGCGGCGCCTTTATCTGCCGATCCAGGCGATCCCGGACCGCGTCAAGGCTGCCTTCATGTCGGCCGAGGACAAGAACTTCTACAACCATCCCGGCATCGACATCACCGGCCTCGGCCGCGCCATCATCGTCAATCTGCAGAATTTCGGCTCGGGCAGGCGTCAGGTCGGCGCCTCGACGATCACGCAGCAGGTTGCAAAGAACTTCCTGCTGACCTCCGACCAGACCTATGAGCGCAAGATCAAGGAGATGATCCTGGCCTTCCGCATCGAGCAGGCCTATTCGAAGGACCGCATCCTCGAGCTCTATCTCAACGAGATCTTCTTCGGCTTCGGCGCCTATGGCGTTGCCGGCGCCGCGCTGACCTATTTCGACAAGTCGGTCAACGAACTCACCGTCGCTGAAGCCGCTTACCTTGCTTCGCTGCCCAAGGGCCCCAACAACTATCATCCCTTCAAGCATGCCGACCGGGCGATCGAGCGCCGCAATTGGGTCATCGACCAGATGGTCGAGAACGGCTACGTCACGCGCGAGGAGGGCGACAAGGCCAAGGCCGAGCCGCTCGGCGTGAAGCCGCGCCGCAACGGCTCCTACCTGTTCGCGGGCGAGTATTTCACCGAGGAGGTGCGCCGCCAGATCATCGCCCGCTACGGCGAGAATGCGCTCTATGAGGGCGGCCTGTCGGTGCGCACCACGCTCGATCCGAAAATCCAGCTCATCGCCCGCAAGGCGATGCAGAACGGATTGCTGAAGTACGACACGTTGCGCGGCTATCGCGGACCGGTGACCCATATTGACGTTTCCGGCGACTGGGGCGTGCCGCTCGGCGCGGTCAAGGGGCTGGAGGACGTGCCGGAGTGGACGCTCGCCGTCGTGCTCGACAGTTCTGCCGATGGGCTGACGATCGGCATTCAGCCGGCGCGCCAGGTCTCCGGCGACCTCGTCAAGGACCGCGTCGAGGGCACCGTCAGCAAGGACGACATGGGCTTCGCCATGCGCCATTTCGTCAACGGCAAGTCCGTCAGGGCGAAATCTCCGGCGGAAGTGCTTGAACCCGGCGACGTCATCTTCGTGCAGAAGAACGAGGGCTCCGACAACGCCTATAGCCTGCGCCAGGTACCCGAGGTCGAAGGCGGCCTGGTTGCCATGGATCCGCATACCGGGCGTGTGTTGGCCATGGTCGGCGGCTTCTCCTACGCGCAGTCGGAGTTCAACCGCGCTACCCAGGCGATGCGCCAGCCGGGCTCCTCGTTCAAGCCGATCGTCTATTCGGCGGCGCTCGACAACGGCTACACGCCGGCTTCCGTGATCATGGACGGGCCGATCACCATCCAGAGCGGCAACACGACCTGGACGCCGAAGAACTATGACGGCACGGCCGCCGGCCCGGCCACATTGCGCTCGGGCATCGAGAAGTCGCGCAACCTGATGACGGTGCGGCTGGCCAACGACATGGGCATGAAGCTGGTCGTCGAATATGCCGAGCGCTTCGGCGTCTACGATCATCTTGCGCCCTATCTGCCGATGGCCCTGGGCTCCGGCGAGACGACGGTCATGCGCATGGTGTCGGCCTATTCGATCATGGCCAATGGCGGCAAGTCGATCAAACCGTCGCTGATCGACCGCATCCAGGATCGCTACGGCAAGACCGTGTTCAAGCAGGACGAACGCGGCTGCGAGGGCTGCAACGCCGCCGAATGGAAGAACCAGCCCGAGCCGGAACTGGTCGACAATTCCGAGCAGGTGCTCGATCCGATGACCGCCTATCAGATCACCTCCATGATGGAGGGCGTGGTGCAGCGCGGCACCGGCGCCACCATCGCCGAGCTCGGCCGCCATATCGCCGGCAAGACCGGAACGACCAATGACGAGAAGGACGCCTGGTTCATCGGCTTCACCCCGAACCTCGTCGTCGGCCTCTATATGGGCTACGATACGCCGCGCGGCCTGGGCAAGGGCGCCACGGGTGGTGGCCTCGCCGCGCCGATCTTCAAGGACTTCATGCGCGTCGCGCTCGACGGCACGCCCAATGTCGACTTCCAGGTTCCGGAAGGCATGAAGCTGATCGCCATCAACCGCAAGACCGGCATGCGCGCGGCCGAAGGCGACCCCAACACCATCATCGAGGCGTTCAAGCCCGGCACCGGCCCGGCCGACAGCTATTGGGTCATCGGCATGGGCGCGGACGGCTCCAATGGCGCCGGCGGCGCGCTGTCGCCGCAGGCCAATCAGGCGATCCAGGACGGCGGCGGCGGCCTTTACTGACTTCCCAGGTTTCGAAATGGGCCGGCAGCTAAACGCCGGCCCATTTCGCTTTACAGGCGGCGGTGCCGTGCCTATGTATCGCGCCGATTCCAAAAAAACGACAAGAACAGGACAGAACGAAGGGCCATGCGCGCGGAAACGCAGAACATTGTCGACGAGATCAGGCAGGCGATAACCCTGCTGAGGAGGCATCTTTGACTGGGATCCGGCCCTCAAGCGGCTTGAATATCTGAACTCGCGCGCGGAGGATTCCAGCCTCTGGAACGACCCCGCGGAAGCGCAGAAGCTGATGCGGGAGCGCCAGAGCCTCGATGAGGGGATCGCGGCGGTCAAAGGCCTGACCCAGGCGCTCGAGGACAATATCGGCCTGATCGAGCTCGGCGAGGAAGAGGGCGACGAGGGTGTCGTCGCCGAAGCCGAAGCGGCGCTGCGTTCGATGCAGGGCGAGGCCAAGGCCCGTCAGGTCGAGACCCTGCTGTCGGGCGAGGCGGACGCCAACGACACCTATCTTGAAATCCATGCCGGAGCCGGCGGCACCGAGAGCCAGGACTGGGCGTCGATGCTCTTGCGCATGTACACGCGCTGGGCCGAGCGGCGCCGCTTCAAGGTCGAGGTGCTGGAAGTCCATGAAGGCGAAGAGGCCGGCATCAAGTCGGCCACCGTGCTTATCAAGGGGCACAACGCCTATGGCTGGCTGAAGACGGAATCCGGCGTTCACCGCCTGGTGCGCATCTCGCCTTACGACAGCAATGCGCGCCGCCATACCTCCTTCGCCAGCGTCTGGGTCTATCCCGTCATCGACGACACGATCGAGATCAACGTTTCGGAATCCGACGTGCGCATCGACACCTACCGTTCGTCCGGGTCGGGCGGCCAGCACGTCAACACCACCGACTCGGCGGTGCGTATCACCCACCTCGCGACCGGTATCGCAGTTGCTTGCCAAGCCGAACGCTCGCAGCACAAAAACCGGGCCAAGGCCTGGGAGATGCTGCGCTCGCGGCTCTACGAGGAAGAGCTGAAAAAGCGCGAGGCCGTGGCGAACGCCACCGAGGCGTCGAAGAGCGATATCGGCTGGGGCCACCAGATCCGTTCTTACGTCCTCCAGCCCTATCAGCTGGTGAAGGATCTGCGCACCGGCGTCGAAAACACCAGCCCGTCAAGCGTGCTCGACGGCGATCTCGACGAATTCATGGAGGCCTCGCTGTCGCATCGCATCGAGGGCGGTGCAGGTGAGGCGGTGGCGGACCTCGACTAGGTATTCCGAAAACTTTCCGCCGGGTGGCGGCTGGCAGGGGGTGAGACCTTGGCAAATCCGGAAAAGGCAGGTGCTCGTACGCTTGCCGGGCAATGCTTCTGCGGCACCGTCCGCTACGAGGTGACCGATGAATTCGCCTACGCGGTGAATTGCCATTGCTCGAACTGCCGCCGTACCACAGGCTCGGCTTTCAAGCCCATTGCCGGCATCGCGCGCGACAAGTTTCATCTCACCGCGGGCGACGACAGGCTGCTGATCTATGGCGATGCCGGCGGCCACGACGCGCATTGCGGGCAGTGCGGCTCCCTGCTCTACTCCTTGGTGCGGGAGGGTGCCTACGTCCATGTTGCCATGGGGACCCTGACGGGCGATCCGAGCATTCGCCCAAGTGCACATATCTTCGTCGGTTCCAAGGCGCAATGGTTCACGATTACGGACGACCTGCCGCAATATCGTGAACATGTCACCGGCTGACGGTCGGAACTTCCGTCGGCAGAATTTCGTTCTTAGGCACCCCTGGTCGCAGGCTTGTCGTAGTTATTGTTAACCAAGTCGGCGCACCCTTTTCTGCGGCCGCTGCTGAACCCCGGTGCGATTCCGAGGGCACGCCCAGTTCTTGCGCCGGCCAAGGAATCAGCCCAGCATTCGGGCTGGGTATAGAAGCATGTATGGCCGGACGCGGCATAACTGCGACTGACGATCCGGCCACTGGGAAGACACGTTCCGGGAACGGGCAAGCGACAAAACGCTTGATGCTCGAAAGGAACGCTTCGATGTCTGCTGCCAAGTCAAGATCGGCCCGAGCCGTTCGCCCGGCCGGCCGGCTCCTGTTTTCCCTGTTCGCCACCTTCGGGACCATGATGCTGACCGCTACTGCCGTCGCGCACGACGCCAAACCTACGGCGGTGCTTCCGCAAGCCTGGAGCTATCCCTTTGCCTGCTGCGCCAACTACGACTGCAAGGAGGTGCCACAGACATCGATCGGCGAGCGGCCGGAAGGCTATGTGATAAAAGGCACGGGCGAGGTGGTCGCCTACAGCGACAAGCGGGTCAAGGATTCGCCTGATGGCGAATATCACTGGTGCGCGCACCAGGCCGGATTGGACGCCGGCAAGACCATCTGCCTGTTCGTGCCGCCGCCCTCTTACTAGGATTGCCGCGGCCAGGCAGTGCCATGTGAGCTCTCGACCGGGCGCTGCCGCGCCTGCTGACGAACGGTTGTCAGGACGACTTCTTTATGTTGCCTTGCTGCCACAGAAGTTCCGCGGCGTCTTCCGCACGGAACTGTGCGGGGCAGGCGGACAAGGGAGAGATCCATGATGATCAAGGGAAGCTGCCACTGCAAGGCCACGACTTTCGAAGTCTCCGAGGCGCCGCAGACGGTGACGCAATGCACCTGCTCATTCTGCTCCAAGCGCGGGTCGCTCTGGGCCTATTACGTCCCGTCGCAATTCAAGCTCACCAGCCCGCCTGAGAACGTCTCCTTCTACCGCTGGGGCTCGAAAACCATAAAGCATGGTTTCTGCTCGACCTGCGGCTGCGGCACCTTCACCGAAACGCCGGACTGGTCGACGGGCCAGCCCGACTTCGACAACCCGAGGATCAGCGTCAACTCTCGCCTGTTCGACGACTTCGACCTGGACACGGTCGAAGTGGTGGTGATCGACGGCAAGAACCTCTGGTAGCTTTGCCGTTCCGCTTTTTGCCGCAATTCATGGTACAACGCGTGCGGAAGGGCTGATTTGGCGCGGCTGCAACGGCCGCGATTTGGAGAGGGACAATCTTATGAAGAAGACCGTGCTCGTCGTCGTGGCGACGGCTGTGCTCGTGAGCGCCTGCACCACCACCGATCCGTATACCGGCGACCAGAAGATCTCCAACACCGCGGCCGGCGCCGGCCTCGGCGCGTTGGCGGGTGCCAGCCTTGGTCTGCTGGCCGGCGGCAACGACCGCCGCAACGCGCTGATCGGTGCGGGCATCGGCGCCCTTGCCGGCGGCGCGATCGGCGCGACGATGGACCAGAACGAGGCCGAGCTTCGCCGTCAGCTGCAGGGCACCGGCGTCAGCGTCACCCGCAGCGGCGACCAGATCATTCTCAACATGCCGTCCGACATCACCTTCAACGTCGACCAGGACGCGGTGAAGCCGGGCTTCTATCCGGTGCTGAACTCGGTGGCGCTGGTGCTGAACAAGTTCCGCCAGACGACCGTCGACGTCTTCGGCCACACCGACTCGACTGGCGGCGACGAGCACAATTTCGACCTGTCGCAGCGCCGTGCGCTGGCCGTCGCCAACTACCTGTCGGGCCAGGGCGTCGATTCCCGCCGCTTCGCCGTCACCGGCTTCGGCAAGACACGTCCGGTTGCTTCCAACGCGACGGCTGCCGGTCGCGCCCAGAACCGTCGCGTCGAGATCCAACTGTCGCCGCTGACCTGATAGAAGCTGCTGCCAGGAGAACTACTCTACTATGCAAAACGGCCCCGCGAGGGCCGTTTTGTTTTTGACCTCGAGATGGGAAAAGGCGTCGGGGCGTTAGCTAGTTCTAATTGATGCCTTTCCATCGCCTTGGAAAGGACTAGCATCGACGCTGTCCAGCGGGGACGAGGCGGTACAACCGGCCGCGCAATCAGCATTTTTCCGCCTCGGTCTTGCACGGCCAGTTCAAGAATCTGGGAGGAATGCATGACAAGAACGACTCGCCTTGGGCGCTGCGGCGTCCTCGTTTTGACTGGCCTCTTGGGCGCATGGGTTGGAGCAGCCACGGCTCGAGCCGAAGACGCCAACAAGGCCGACGTCGAAGCTTTGAAAAAATCGCTGGCCAAATATGAGGACTACACGGCCGCCGTTCGCGACCTCTATCTGTCGACCGTCGGCTGCGTCTACTACTCGGGCGAGAAGATTCCGGGCACGATGGAATATCCGAAGGGCGCCATGGGCATCCATTTCGTCAACGTTCCGAGCGTCGGCCAGAAGCTCGACCCGATGAAGCCCAACGTGCTCATTTACGAACCGACCAAGAAAGGCTTGAAGCTGGTCGCCGTAGAATGGCTGGTGCCCTTGACGCCGGATGTCAAGGAACCACCGAGCCTATTCGGCCAGAAATTCATGGGTCCGATGGAGGGGCATTATCCGCTCATCCCGAAGGAGTTCGTCCATTACGATCTTCACGCCTGGCTGTTCAGGGACAATCCGAACGGCATGTTCAGCCCGACGAACCCGAAGGTGAAATGCAGCGACGCCGAGTTTCCGATGCTGGAGAAGCCGACCAAGATGATGCCCGGGCCGATGTAAGCGGCAGCAGGACAATCCCGGCAAAGCGCTTGTATCCTTCGAGCGAAACGGCAGTAGAGGAACGGCCCCATTCGGGGCCGCCTCGTTGTTGCCGACGCGGTATTGAGGTCAGACCTTCGCGACGATGCGCATGAAGGCGGGCACGTCATCGCCGAAGCCGACGGTCGCGTCGTCCTCTTCATGACGGTGGCGGCCAGGGCGGTTGTGGTCGCGCTGAGGACGGGAAGCCCCGCGCTGCTCGTTGCGGTTGTCGGAACCCTTGCGGTCGTTCTCGGAACGGATCGCATCCTTGCGGGCGCGGCGCTCGGCAATCTCGGCAATCTCGGCCACCGGCTGCTCTTCGCGTGCTGTCTCCGGCGTCTCGTCGTCGCTGTGCCTGGCGTGGCGGTCCGCGCCTTTCTTGCGCTCGCCACGGCCCTTGCGGTCCTCGTCCTTGCGACCGGCGCGCCGCGGCCACGGCGAGGCGCTTCTTCGCCTTCGCTCTCGGCGACCGTCGACAGGTCGCCGTCATGCCATTCGATCTTGGTGCCAATCAGCTTTTCGATGGCGTCGACATATTTGGTGTCGGAGCGCGTCGCGATGGTGAAGGATTTTCCCGAGCGGCCGGCCCGGCCGGTGCGCCCGATACGGTGGACATAATCCTCTGCATGGATCGGCACGTCGTAGTTGAAGACGTGGCTGACGTCTGGAATATCGAGGCCGCGGGCGGCGACGTCCGAGGCGACGAGGTAACGCAGCTTGCCATCGCGGAAATTGGCAAGCATCTGCATGCGGGCGCGCTGATCCATGTCGCCATGCAGCGCGCCGGCGTCGAAATCATGCTTCAGCAGCGAGCGGAAAAGCTCCGACACTTCGACCTTGCGGTTGCAGAAGATGATGGCGTTCTTCAGATCGGACTCTTCGGTCCGCATGAGATTGCGAAGCGTCTCGCGCTTGTCCCACGGCTTGGAGCCTGACTTCACCAGGCGCTGCGTGATGCTGGTCGCGGTGGAAGCGGCTCTGGATACCTCGACGCGCACCGGCGCATGCAGGAATTTTTCGGTGAGCTTGGTGATTTCCGGCGGCATGGTCGCCGAGAAGAACAGGGTCTGGCGCGTGAACGGGATCATCTCGCAGATGCGCTCGATATCCGGGATGAAGCCCATATCGAGCATGCGGTCGGCCTCGTCGATGACGAGGATCTCGACGCCGTTGAGCAAGAGCTTGCCGCGCTCGCGGTGGTCGAGCAGCCGGCCGGGCGTGGCGATCAGCACATCGGCGCCGCGCTCCAGTTTTTTGTCCTGCTCCTCGAAGGAGACGCCGCCGATCAGCAGCGCGATGTTAAGCTTGTGGTTCTTGCCGTATTTGACGAAGTTTTCCTCGACCTGGGCGGCGAGCTCGCGTGTCGGCTCGAGGATCAGCGTGCGCGGCATGCGGGCACGCGCACGGCCCTTTTCCAGCCGGGTCAGCATCGGCAGCACGAAGGAAGCGGTCTTGCCGGTGCCTGTCTGGGCAATGCCCAACACATCCTTGCCAAGCAGCGCATGCGGAATGGCGCCGGACTGGATCGGGGTAGGCTTGGTGTAGCCGGCATCGGTGACTGCGGAGAGGACCTTCGGCGACAGGCCGAGGTCTGTGAACGTCAACGCTTCTTGAGCGGTCTGAGTGTCTGCGGACAAGTTGTGGCTGTCTTTGGCTGGTTCGGGAAAAATCGCAACACGCGTTGCGGCGGGCGCCGCGCGCCTGCAAGATCGGGTTGCAGTTAGGCGCAAGGCCGCGATTTGTCAACAGAAACGGCCGGGAATCCGGCGGATTGTGAACACGTAACCTTAATTGCGATGCTTGATCCGGGTTATTGTCTTCTACCGGCTCAATAGCGGAATTGCTCGGCAAGAATACGCTCGTTCCATGAATGATTGGGATCGAACAGCAACGTCGCCGTCGCGGTCGGCGATTCCCGCACCGTGACAGAGGCGATCGCCTTGACCTCGGTGTGGTCGGCGGCGGCGTTCACCGGGCGCTTTTCCGACTCCAATATGTCGAAGCGCACGATCGCTTTGTTGGAGAGCAGCGCGCCGCGCCAGCGCCGGGGCCGGAAGGGGCTCACCGGCGTCAGCGCCAAAAGCGGCGCGTCGAGCGGTAGGATCGGCCCGTGCGCCGACAGATTGTAGGCTGTCGAACCAGCGGGTGTCGCGATCATGACGCCGTCGCAGTTCAATTCCTCCAGCCGCACCTGCTCGTCGACGGTGATGCGTATTTTCGCGGTCTGATAGGATTGGCGCCAAAGCGCCACTTCGTTGATCGCCAGCGCCGAGATCGTTTCGCCCTCGTGAGTCACCGCCTGCATTTCCAGTGGGCGGATCGTCTCGGATACCGCTTTCGAAATGCGTTCATCGAGACCGCCGGCGCGATATTCGTTCATCAGGAAGCCGATGGTGCCACGGTTCATCCCGTAGACCTTCTTGCCCGTGCTCATCGTGTCGCGCAGCGTCTGCAGCAGGAAGCCGTCACCGCCGAGCGCGATGATGATCTCCGCCTCGGCGACAGGTATTTGCCCATAGCGCGCCGACAGGGTTTCCAGCGCCGCGCGGGCGTCGTCGGTGTCGGAAGAGACGAAGGCGAAACGGCTGGTTTCTTTGCTCATGGATCCCGAACGGCGACCGCTACCGCCTGCCGGTCGCGCAGGCGACGGCGTAGCATGCGCCGACCGCATCTGCAAAGGGCGGTGCGCCCCGCCATGCGGATAGGCGTTGGCGCTCGCGCTTCGTGACAGCCATGCAACGAATGTGATGGCTGCAATGGTTAAGACCAGGCTTAAACACTCGTAAAGCCGGATCGATCATGTTAGCCGGCAGTGGATGGGTTGGCGGGGGCTGGCCAGTCGAGAGACCTATCTATTGCCAGTGACGCGTCTGATCATAGTCTTCCTGATGATGGGAAGTTTCGCCCTCATGTTCGCCGAGCTTGTGCGCCACTCGGAGGAGATGAGCCAGCGGCCGCATCCGACGGCCTCCCGCTGCGGCGACGCCGCCGGGATGCCTTGTCCGCAAAGGGCGCTTTGAAGCGCTAGCGGTTCTGCAGCAGGTGACAGCCTGCCTGCCGCTTCTGCGCAAGATACTCGTCGATCAACTGGCGGTAGCGCACCTTGCCGAAGCTCGGGAAATGGCCGCCATGCACGACCGAGACGTCGAGGTCGCGCATGGCAAGCAGCGTCTCGACATAGTCGCCGATATCGGAGTGGTAGACGTCGTCGATCAGCGGCCCGTCATAGACGATGTCGCCGGACAAGAGGATGCGGGTCTTTCGCTCGAAGAGCGCGATGCCGCCGGGGGAGTGGCCAGGCGTGTGGATGACCTCGAAGGCACGATCGCCGAGATCGACAACGTCGCCCTGCTCAAGCAGCCGGTTGGCCGGCGCAGGCGGGATGCGGTAGCTGGCCGTATCCCATCCGTCGGGCATGCCGTCGAACATCTCGTCTGTCGCGTAGCGGTCGGCGACCGTCCACTCGTTGCGCGGATCGGCGAGGATCTGGGCTTCAGCCGAATGCACGCAGCGATCCGGAAATTCGTGGTGGCAGCCGATGTGGTCAAAATGCGTGTGGCTGGCGACGCAGACAAGCTTGCGTTCGGTGACCAGCGGCACATGGCGCCGCAGGCTGAAATGGCCGAGGCCGGTATCGAACAAAAGATCGCCGTCGCGGCCGCGCACATGCCAGATGTTGCAGCGGAAGAACGGCTTTATCCATGGCTCATGGATGAGCGTGACGTCGTCGCTCATGCGGATGCTCTCGTACCAGTCCGGAGCCTCGATGACCGGAAGCATGCTCATTGGATCAGTCCGCCAGCAGGATGATGTCTTGAGCGTCGCAGGAAACCGCGACCGTGTCGCCGGCCTGGACGGTCGCGGGAGCTGGTGCCTTGGCGATGAACTGCAATGCAGGATCCTGCGCCGAGGTGGCGAGCACCCGCTTGAAGCTCCCTTGGAAGACGACGTCGCTCACTCTGGCGGTGCCGAGCGCAACGTCGCCTTTCGCTCCCGCAAGGATGAGGTGCTCGGGCCGGATGGCAAGCGCCACAGCCGCGCCAGCCGGCGCCGTGCCGGGCAGCGAGATCGGCCCGAGCCTGGTCGCCACTGCGACGCGTCCATCCTGTGTTTCGCCGGCTTTGCCGGCAAGAATCGTGCTTTCGCCCATGAAGGTCGCCGAGAAGCGAGTCTTCGGCCGCGCATAGACTCGCTCGGGCGGTCCTTCGTCCTCGATGCGCCCATCATTCATCACCACGCAATGGCCGGCCAGGGCCATCGCTTCTTCCTGGTCGTGCGTGACATGGACGAAAGCGGTGCCGACCCGCTTCTGGATCGCTTTCAACTCGTCCTGCATCTGCCGGCGCAGCTTAAGATCCAGCGCGCCGAGCGGCTCGTCGAGCAACAGCACCGCCGGCTCGATGACCAGCGCACGCGCCAACGCCACGCGCTGGCGCTGGCCACCGGAGAGCTGGTGCGGCTTCTTGTCGAAGGAGTCTGCAAGCCCGACGAGGGCGAGCGCTTCGCGTGCCTTTGCCGTCCGCGTCGCGCCATCGACGCCCTGCATGCGCAGCCCGAAGCCGACATTCTTACCGACGCTCATATGCGGGAACAGCGCGTAGTCCTGGAAGACGGTCGTCGTCGGGCGCTTGGCCGGCGGCACGGCGGTGCAATCCGCGCCGCGAATGAACACCTTGCCTTCGCTGGGGGTGACGAAGCCGCCAAGGATCGAAAGCAGCGTCGTCTTGCCGGAGCCGGACGGGCCGAGGAGGATCGTGTAGCTGCCGGGCTCGATCGCGAGCGAGACGTTCTTCAAAACGCGAAGGTGGCCGAAATGATGCGAGACGTTGCGGATGTCGACCAATGGGGCGCTCATGCCGGCTTTCTCCGCAGCAGGGTCAATTCGAACAGCACCACGAGCACAATGGAAACCGCAAAGACCAGCGAGCCGACGGCATTGGTCTTGGGATTGAGGCCGGAGCGCAAGAGGTTCCAGATCTCGACCGGGAGCGTCGTCTCGAATCGGGTGAGCAGGAAGGAGATGACGAACTCGTCCCAGGAGAAGGTCATCGACAGGAAGAAGCCGGCGAAGATCGCCGGCGCCATGACCGGCACCGTGATCATCAGCAGCACCTTCCATTCGGGAGCGCCGAGGTCGCGCGCGGCGCGCTCGATGTTGATCTGGTGGTCGCCCATCTGGCTGTAGATGATGGCGAAGCAGAGCGGCAGGTTGATCACCACATGACCGATGCCGACGGCGATGAGCGATTTCGGCACGCCGGCCCAGTTGAACAGCACCAGCAGCCCCATGCCGATGATCAGATAGCTGACGGTGAGCGGCAGCGTGATCAGCCCGCGCAGCAGGGCCGAGCCCGGCAGCACGAAGCGCGCGAAACCCCAGGCGGAAAGGAAGCCGAGCGTGACGGATGCGAGCGAGGACAGCACCGCCACCAGCAGCGAATTGACCAGCGCGGACGTCAGTCGCGCATCGGACAGCACCGCCTGGTACCAGCGCAGCGACGGGCCGGTGAAAGGCGGGATGGGGAAAGAGGTCGCCTGCAGCGAGAACAGTATCAGCACGACCACCGGCAGGAAGATGAAGCCGTAGACGGCGATCGCGTAGAGCCAGGCAGCGAGGCGGACGGCAGCACGCATGGTCAAGCCCGCTCGATCTTCAGCCAGCGGGCGCAGGCGAGATAGGCGACGGTGACGACGGCCATCAGGATGATCGAAAGCGCCGAGGCCAGCGGAAAATCGCCGCGCCGGCCGATCTGCATCATGACCAGCTGCGGCATGACCAGCTCGTTGTTGCCGCCGAGGATCTGCGGCGTGATGTAGTCGCCGATGCAGAGTACGAAGGTGAGGAAAGCCCCGACCATGATACCGGGCAGGGTCAGCGGCAGCACGACATGCAGGAAGGTCCGCACCGGCCCGGCACCGAGGTCGGCGGCCGCCTTGCGATAGCTCGGGCTGAGTTGTTTCAGATTGGCGAAGATGGTGAGCGTCAGCAGCATGATGAAGAAGTGGACGAAGCCGGTGACGGTAGCGAACCGAGTGTTCGCAAGCTGCAGCGGCTCCGCGACCAAGCCGGTGCCGGTGAGCGCCCGATTGATGACGCCGTTCTGCGCCAGCACGAGCAGCCAGGAATAGGAGCGCACGACGTAAGACGTCCAGAACGGCAGCACGGCGAGCATCAGTGCCAATCGCTGCCAGCGCTCCGGTACTTGTTCGGCGAGGATCCAGGCGAATGGGTAGGCGAGCAGGATCGAAATCACGGTGACGTTTGCGGTCACCTGCAGCGAGTTCACCATCGCCCGCCAGTAGGATGGATCGGTGAAGAACTGGCTGTAATTGGCCAAAGTGAAGCCGCCGCCTTCATGCGCCGTCAGGCTCGACAATCCCATGGCGACGAAGGGCAGCACGAAGAACAGAAGCGTCCACGCCAGCGCCGGCGTGACCAGCGCCCAGGGCAGGGCACGCGGGCTACCTCCGGAACCGCTCATCGGCCGATTACTGCGCCTGCAGCATTTCGGTCCACATGTCCTGCATCTTCTTGTCGAGATCGGCGTTCGGCGCCGGATAGGCCTGGGCGCGGGCGAGGAAGCCGGGCTGCTCGTCGAAGCGCAGGATCTTCTTCTGCTCGTCGGTGAGCGCTGCCTTCTTGTTGGACGGCATGCCCCAGTAGCAGGAGGAGGTGGCAAGGCGCGCCTGGCCTTCCGGGCTCAGAATGTACTGGATGAATTTTAGCGCCATGTCCTTGTTCTTGGAATCCTTGAACATGGCGAGCGACTGCGACCACAGCACCGCGCCTTCCTTGGGGATCGAGAAGTCGAGCGCCGGGTTTTCCTTGGCGAGCCCCGCAGTCACCCACTCGCCGCCGCCGACAAGGACGTCCACCTCGCCGGTCGCAAGCGCGGTCTGGCTGGCGGTGACTTCGCCGACCAGCTTGGCGTTGGCCTTCATCTTGAGCAGTTCGGCCTTGAGAGCGGGCAGGTCTGCCTCGGAGAGGTCGGCGGTCTTCTTGCCGATGGCCAGAGCCGCCATGCCGATGACCGGCAGGTAATAGTCGTAGATCGCGATCTTGCCCTTGTATTTGTCGCTGGTCAGCGAAGCCAGCGACTGCATGTCGGCCGGATCGACCTTGGTCTTGTTGAAGCCGATCGTGTTGTAGCCGAACTTTTCGGTGATACCGTAGCGCTTGCCGTCGACCACGGTGGACTTGTCCATCTTCACTTCCGGAAAGAGGTCGGCGAAAGGCAGCTTGTCCTCCGGCAGCGGCTCGAACAGGCCTTTCTCGACACCGCGCGGTACGTCGATGGAATCGATCACCATCACGTCCCAATCGCCCGGCTGCGACTGATCGACGATCGCGAGCCCTGCGCCTGTGCCCTCGAATTCCTTGACGTTGACCTTGACGTTGTTGGCCTCCTCGAAGGGCTGCAGCAGCGCCGGATCGGAGTGGTCGCACCAGATCAGCGCGTTGAGATCGGCGGCCTGAGCGCCGCCCGCGGCGAGCAGCGCCACAGCAGCGCAGGCGGCTCCGAGACGGGACTTCAGGCTGGAAAGCGGATTCCGGACATTGACGGTCATCGAGTGTTCTCCCTGCCTTGCTGGCTTGTTGAGGAAAAGTTGAACCAATTCTAAAATTGAGTCAATTATGATTTTGTGGCAGAGAGGCCGATATGAGCGGATTGCGCGCACGGCAGAAGGCGGACAGGCACCGCCGCATCATCGATGCGGCGACGGAGCTTTTCCGTGAGGCCGGCTATGAAGGCGCCAAGATCGAGGCCATAGCTGCGCAGGCAGAGGTCTCGATCGGCACAATCTACAATTACTACCAGAACAAGGGTGACATCCTCGGCGCCATCGTGGCTATGGAGGTCAACGAGGTGCTGAATGCCGGGCAAGGCGTGGTCGGCAGCCCGCCGGCCGATGTCGGCGACGCGCTCGACAGGTTGATCGGCATCTATATCGAGCACTCGCTGAATTACCTGAGCAAGGAGATGTGGCGGCAGGCGATGGCCATTTCGACGCAGCTGCCCGACAGCCCGTTCGGCCAAGCCTATACCGCGCTCGACCGCGCCTTGACCGAACAGATCCGGGCGCTGATCGCCCGCCTGCAGGAGATCGGCCTGGTGCGGTCAGACATCGATGGCCCGGCGGTGGGCGAGTTGATCTTCAACAACATGAACATGATGTTCATCGAGTTCGTGAAGCGCGACGAGGCGAAAATCCCGGAGCTGCGCGCGGCGATAAGGCGGCAGAACCGGATCTTGGTGGCTGCGATCGGCGTATAGAAGATCAAGAGCGAGCAGGTAGAGGGCTTTCAGCAAAGCGTCGCGGCCGAACGTACTCACTGACGGTTGATCAGCCACAGAATGGTCGAGAGAACGACACTGATCAGAATTCCCGTGGTGATGGGTGCGTAGAGCCTGAAATTCTCGCGCTCGATCACGATATCACCGGGCAACCTGCCGAGGCCGATCCTGGTTACCCATGGCCACAGCAGGCCAGCGGCAACTATGCTGAGGCCAATGACGATCAGAGTTCGCGACATGGCAGCACCTGCCGGAAATAGCGCATTGCCAGAATATAGTGATGCTCGAAAGCTGGCAGAGCGAAGGATGGTGCCCCCGGCAGGGATCGAACCCGCGACCTTCGGTTTACAAAACCGCTGCTCTACCAGCTGAGCTACAAGGGCACGGCGCTCCGGTAGCACATTTCGTGCGCCAGTAAAGACAAAACTCCGTTTTGGGTTGCTAATGGACCGCTTGGCTTAGTCGGCATGCTGAAAAGCGGCGCGCCGCTTCCTACATCTCTGTCGGGTGCAATGGCATCGAACGGGGTGTCGCATGATCAGATTCGTCATCATCCTACCGCTCATCGTCGTGACCTGGCTTCTCCTGATGAAGGCCGTCAGCGATCTGAAGAAGGCCAACATCGACTGGACGGGCGTCACCACGATCATCGGCTTCATCGTGCTGGCCTTCTGGCTGCGGCACGTGACGGGGATGGGGTGAAGGGGAGTGAATGGTGAATGGTGAAAGGCGGCGTTTTCTCGACCATTCACTCATCCACCCATCCCTCGAACCTTTTGCCGCCGCTCCGCCACAACTGATCGCCAGAGGCGAATGGTCGCCTCGATCAAGGATAGGGGCAGTTCCGAAAGATTTGAGCCGCTTCCGGCCACTCAAAAAAATCAGAAAAAAACTTCGAACCTTTTCCGCGCTGCAACGACAGATGATCAAGAGGCGGATCGATCGCCTCGGTCAGGAAACCAAGGAGGTCATCATGTTCAAGCGCACGCTCGTTTCGACCCTTATCGCCACCTCTGTCGCCGCCGGCACGCTGGCCGGCACCGTCCAGCCTTCGGCCGCTCACGACCATCATCACCGCCGCGAGCTCGGCATCGGCATCGCCGCCGGCGTTGGCGGCTTCGTCCTGGGCAACCTGCTCGCTCAGCAGCCGCGCACGGTCTATGTCGAGGATGGCTACGCCGGTTCCTGGCATGTTCGCCGCTGCATGGCCCGCTATGCCAGCTACGATCCGGGCTCGAACACCTACATCGGCTACGACGGCTATCCGCATTACTGTCGCCTCTGAGCAATTCCAGGAAAAGCGCATAGCGGTTTTCCGTCCGGAATTGCGTAAACAGAGGAGAGCCACCGTCTCGGCAACCGGAAAGGGGGCTTCGCGGCCCCTTTTTCGCCTGGTGCTAGGAGGTCTTGGCCTCGATCGCCAATCCCGCGCTGCGGCAGGCGCCGGCAACAGCAAGCCCGGCATTCGGCGATTCACCGCTCATCGCGACAAGTTCGAAGCTGTTTCCAGCATCCGGGTAGACCTTGGCAATGAAGGCTTTGCCGTCCCTGGAGCCGCCGGCCGAGCGCTTGTCGTCGACAAAGCCGCAAACCACGATCTCCTGGCGGCCATTCAACGTCCGCTCACCGGCAAGCATCGTCCCGAACTTCGCCGAGACTGGATCCTTCAAGTGCTGGCGGACGCCGGCGGTAATGATCTCGTCGAGGGCGAGCGACACCGGTATGGAATCGACGCGTTGCCCGCTGGAGTCAGGCAACGGTGTCGTGGCGGCGCATGCGCACAGTGAAGCGGCGAGCAAGAGTTGAACCGTTTTCAGCATCACGCCCTTTCGCATGCATTCGAACGCCGCGGCAAGACGGCAGGGCCTATGCAGCCGACGGTGTACAGCGATACGTTTAGTCCAGCCGTCCCGAGATGGCGGCCAAGAGCGCGCTGCCCGGCGCATGACGCCGGGGTCATGCGCAAACAAAAGCTGTCGCAGTCAGTAGGCTTTCACGCCGCCGATCATCTTCGTCACCTCGGCCGCGGCCTCGCGCACCAGCGGACCGATCTCGGCCAGGCGCTCGGGCGTCACCCGCACCGTCGGGCCGGACACGGAAACGCCGCCGATCGGCTCGCCGAACTCGTTGAAGATGGCAGCGGCGACGCAGCGCATGCCGGGATGGCGTTCCTCGTCGTCGACCGACCAGCCGCGATGCTTGATGGTCGCCAGATCATGAGCCAGCGCCGAGATGTCGGAGAGCGTCTTGTCGGTGAAGCGCTGCAGGCCGGCCTTGCGCAGGATGGCGGCGACCCGCTCCGGCTCGAGATGCGCCAGCACCGCCTTGCCGATGCCTGATGCATGGAACGAACTGCGCGTGCCCGGCCGGAAGAAGGCCCGGATCGCCTGATGCGTCTCGACCTGACTGACGAAAACCACGCAATCGTCCTCGGCGACGCCCAGGTTGGCGGTCTCGCCGGTCTTTTCCATCAGTTCCTGCATGACGATGCGGGCGCGGTCGACCAGCTTGCGGCGGCGCAGGAAGGCGGCGCCCATGCGGTAGGTCTCGACGCCGATCGACCAGAGCTGGTCGGTCGAGTCGAACTCGACCATGCCGTGGTTCTCCAGCGTCGTCAGCATGCGGTAGGCCGTTGAGGCGGCGATGCCGCTGCGCGCCGCGATCTCGCTCAAGGACAAGCCGCTGGCGTCCGCGACGATCGCCAGGATGCGCAGCGCGCGGTCGAGCGACTGCACTGAAGCCGCTTCCTGCGGGCCGTTGAAGGCACGCGGCCGGCCGCGTTGGCGTTTTTCCGTGGTTTCCATGCACGCATTCTCCGCAATTTCGCGCGGAGCACAATGAAAAAGTTTTTCACTAGCCCGTCGCGGCGATTTTCTGGAAAAGGAAAGGGTCAGTGAATTCAGCCAGGTACAACAGTTTTCTAGAAATGAAAAAATATTCTGAAAAAATTGAAAAATCGGGAACGCGCTGGCATTCTCAGCCAATCAACGAAGTGGAGGCTGAACATGGCCAGGATGCGCGCTGTCGACGCGGCGGTTCTCGTTCTAGAAAAGGAAGGCATCACCAATGCCTTCGGCGTGCCGGGCGCGGCGATCAACCCGCTCTATTCGGCGCTGAAGGCGCGCGGCACCATCCGCCACGTTCTCGCGCGCCATGTCGAGGGCGCCTCGCACATGGCTGAAGGTTTTACCCGCGCTAAGCCCGGCAATATCGGGCTCTGCATCGGCACCTCAGGTCCGGCCGGCACCGATATGATCACCGGGCTCTATTCCGCCTCGGCGGATTCCATTCCCATCCTCTGCATCACCGGGCAGGCGCCGCGCGCTCGCCTCAACAAGGAGGATTTCCAGGCCGTCGACATCGCTTCGATCGCAGCACCCGTCGCCAAATGGGCCGTCACCGTCATGGAACCCTATCTGGTGCCGATGGCGCTGCAGAAGGCGTTCCACCTGATGCGCTCCTCGCGACCGGGCCCGGTGCTGATCGACCTGCCGCTCGATGTGCAGCTTGCCGAGATCGAATTCGACATCGAGGCCTATGAGCCGCTGGTTCCCTTCAGGCCGGCAATGACGCGCGCCCAGGCCGAAAAGGCTTTGGCAATGCTCAACCAGGCGCAAAAGCCGCTGATCGTCGCCGGCGGCGGCATCATCAACGCCGATGCTTCCGATTTGCTGATCGAGTTCGCCGAAGTCACCGGCGTGCCGGTCATTCCGACGTTGATGGGCTGGGGCGCGATCCCCGACGATCACCGGCTGATGGCCGGCATGTGCGGCCTGCAGACCTCGCACCGTTACGGCAACGCGACAATGCTTGAAGCCGACTTCGTCTTTGGCATCGGCAACCGCTGGGCCAATCGCCACACCGGGTCGGTCGACGTCTACACCAAGGGCAAGAAATTCATCCATGTCGACATCGAGCCCACTCAGATCGGCCGCGTCTTCGCGCCGGATCTCGGCATCGTCTCGGATGCGGGCGCGGCGCTGAAGATGCTGCTCGACGTCGCCACCGAGTGGCGTACGGCCGGCAAGCTGCGCGACTGGTCGGGCTGGGCGAAGGAATGCCAGCAGCGCAAGAAAACCATGAAGCGCAAGACGCATTTCGAGCAGGTGCCGCTGAAGCCGCAGCGCGTCTATGAGGAGATGAACAAGGCTTTTGCCCGCGACACCACCTATGTCACCACGATCGGCCTGTCGCAGATCGCCGGCGCGCAATTCCTGCATGTCTACAAGCCGCGCAACTGGATCAACTGCGGCCAGGCCGGCCCGCTCGGCTGGACGCTGCCGGCCGCGCTCGGCGTGCGCGCCGCGGATCCCGATCGCGCCATCGTCGCGCTCTCCGGCGACTACGACTTCCAGTTCATGATCGAGGAGCTGGCGGTCGGCGCGCAGCACAACCTGCCTTACATCCACGTCGTCGTGAACAACGCCTATCTCGGGCTGATCCGCCAGGCGCAGCGCGGCTTCTCGATGGACTACGAGGTGAGCCTCGCCTTCGAGAACGTCAACCGGGCAAACGATCCCGAGGCCGGCTACGGCGTCGACCATGTTGCGGTCGCCGAGGCGATGGGCTGCAAGGCGGTTCGTGTGCGCAAGCCGGAAGAGTTCGCCGGCGCCTTCAAAGAGGCTGAGCGGCTGATGAAGGAACACCAGGTCCCGGTCGTTCTCGAATTCATCCTCGAGCGTGTCACTAACATTTCCATGGGCACCGAAATCGACAAGATCACCGAATTCGAGGAGCTTGCCGAAAGCCACGAGGATGCGCCGACGGCGATCGTGATGCTCGATTAAGGTCCGGCGGAAAGAAGGAGCAAAAGAATGCCGCGTTTTTCAGCCAATCTTTCGATGCTCTTCGGGGAGCACGAATTCCTAGACCGTTTCGATGCCGCTGCGCGCGCCGGCTTCAAGGGCGTCGAATATATCGGGCCGTACGACCATGCGCCGGACGTTGTTGCCGCTCGCCTCAAGAAGAACGGCCTGACGCAGGTTCTCTTCAACCTGCCGGTCGGCGACTGGGCAAAGGGCGAGCGCGGCATTGCCGTGCTGCCCGACCGCGTGCCTGAATTTCGCCAGGGCGTCGCCAAGGCGATCACTTATGCGCACGCGCTTGGCTGCGAGCAGGTCAACTGCCTCGCCGGCATCGCGCCGCAGGGTGCCGATCGCACCACTTTGGAAAACGTCTTTGCCGAAAATCTCGCTTTCGCGGCCGAAAAGCTGGAGCAGGCCAGCATCAAGCTGCTGATCGAGCCGATCAACACTCGCGACATTCCGGGCTTCTTCCTGAATTACACCGATCAGGCGCTGGCGCTGATCGACCGCATCGGCTCGAAGAACCTGTTCCTGCAATACGACATTTATCACATGCAGATCATGGAGGGGGATCTCGCCCGTACCATCGAGGCAAACCTTGGCCGCATCGCGCATATCCAGCTTGCGGACAATCCCGGCCGTCACGAGCCGGGGACGGGCGAGATCAACTATCCCTTCCTCTACGACCATATCGACCGGCTCGGCTATCCCGGCTGGATCGGCGCCGAATACAAGCCGAAGGCCGGCACGGAGGTAGGACTCGGCTGGTTCCGTCAGTTCGCCGGGCAGGGGAGTGCGGCGGCTTAGGCGCTTCTCAACCAGCGTCGCCCCTGCCCCTCACCCTTACCCTCTCCCCGTGAAAAACGGGGAGAGGGGTCGCCAGCGCTGGAGCTTGTCTTATCTCCCCGTCCTTCACGGGGAGAAGGTGCCGGCAGGCGGATGAGGGGCGGCGCCAGCCTTCGATCCATTCGGACAAAGATCTTCAGGAGACCGCAAAAATGGAAACCATCGGCTTCATTGGCCTCGGCATCATGGGCGCGCCGATGGCGGGGCATCTGCTCGACGCCGGCTACCCGGTCATCGCCAGCGACCATCGCTCGAAGCCGCCGGCCGCTCTCGCGGCCAAGGGGCTGAAGACCGTCACCGGCCATGATGCGGTGGCCAGCGCCGCCGGCATCATCATCACCATGGTGCCCGACACGCCGCAGGTGGCGGATGTGCTGTTCGGCGAAAACGGCGTCGCTTCAGCTCTGTCGAAAGGCAAGCTCGTCATCGACATGAGCTCGATCTCGCCGATCGCCACCAAGGACTTCGCCAAGAAGATCAACGATCTCGGCTGCGACTATCTCGACGCGCCGGTATCCGGCGGCGAGGTCGGCGCCAAGGCAGCCTCGCTTACCATCATGGTTGGCGGCGAGGAAGAGGCGTTCGAGCGCGCCAGGCCGGTGTTCGAGAAGATGGGCAAGAACATCACGCTGGTCGGGCCGAACGGCGTCGGCCAGACCACCAAGGTCGCCAACCAGATCGTCGTGGCGCTCACCATCGAGGCGATCGGCGAAGCCCTGGTCTTCGCCTCGAAGGCCGGCGCCGATCCTGCAAAGGTTCGCCAAGCCCTGATGGGCGGTCTCGCCGCCTCGCGCATCCTCGAAGTGCATGGCGAGCGCATGATCAGGCGCACCTTCGCGCCCGGTTTCCGCATCGAACTGCACCAGAAGGACCTCAACCTCGCGCTGGAAGGCGCCAAGGCGCTCGGCGTTGCGCTCCCCAACACCTCGACCACGCAGCAACTGTTCAATTCCTGCGCCGCCAATGGTGGGGCGAAGGAGGATCACTCGGCGCTGGTCAGGGCGCTGGAGCGGATGGCGGGCCACCAAGTGGCCTAGCGAATAGGGGGTAGCGAATAGGGATTGCAGGCCGACGGGCCGCCGTGTTTCGGCTATTCGCTATTCGCTATTCGCTATTCGCTATTCGCTATTCGCTATTCGCTATTCGCTATTCGCTATGAATTTTCGCGCCGCATAAAGGCTCACCGCCGCGGCGTTCGACACGTTGAGCGAGCGGATGGCGCCGGGCATGTCGAGGCGGGCGAGCGCGGTCACCGTCTCGCGCGTCTTCTGGCGCAGGCCCTTGCCCTCGGCGCCCAGAACCAGGGCAATTTTTTCTCCGGCGAAGCTCTTTTCCAGCTCCGCCGATCCCTCGGAATCGAGCCCGATCGTCTGGAAGCCGGCATCGTGCAGTTGACCCAACGCGTCGGCCAGGTTCTTCACCTCGATCTGGTCGATGTGCTCCAGCGCGCCCGACGCCGATTTCGCCAGCACGCCGGATTCGTGCGGGCTATGCCTCGCCGTGGTGATCAGTGCGCCGGCGCCGAAAGCCACCGCGGAGCGCAGGATAGCACCGACATTGTGCGGGTCGGTGACCTGGTCGAGCACCAGCACCAGCTTTGTGTCGCCGAGCGTGTCAAGGCGCTTGGGTTTAAGCGGTTCCGCCTCGATCAGCACGCCCTGATGCACGGCGTCCGAGCCGGTGATTTTGTCGATATCTTTCGGCTCGACCAACTCGGCCTTGAAGGGCAGGGCGGCAAGATCGCCGATTGCCAGACGCTCGGCGGCGTTGCGGGTCACCAGCATTCTTTTGATCTTGCGTCGCGGATTGTCGAGTGCGGCCCGCACCGTGTGCAGGCCGTAAAGCCGCACCAGTCCGTCGGCGGGGCCTTCGCCCGGCGGCACCGGTTGGCGCGGCCGGAATGCCGGCGCGCCGCCCGCCTTCTGGTCGCGATGCGCGCGCCTCAGCTTGGCGTAGTGGGTGTCCTTCGGGGTGCCCGGTTTGCTGCTTTTGTTGTCGCTCATGCCGGCCTCTATAACCGTCCCGGCCGGCTAAGGATACGGGCTGCGGCGACGAATGCCGAACATCCTCGAAAAACCCTGGCCGCGCCGGTTGACACCCACCGGCCTTGCCGCCATAAGGCGCATCGCTGATTTCGGAGAAGATCCTTACTCGGGCTCCGGGTCGGCTGAAATGCCTCGTTGCATGGCTCCGGCGGCAGACTGGAGAGGTGCCCGAGTGGTTAAAGGGGACGGACTGTAAATCCGTTGGCTTAGCCTACGTTGGTTCGAATCCAACCCTCTCCACCACTGCCGGCCCGGAAGCCCTGAAACGAAAAGCACCGGAAGTGTGCCACTGTTTTCCGATGCTAGCGCAGGCGGGTATAGCTCAGTGGTAGAGCAGCAGCCTTCCAAGCTGAATATGCGGGTTCGATTCCCGCTACCCGCTCCAGATCTTTCTCCTCTTATGCCTCAAATGAAAGACGCCGAGCACCCGTGGCGCGCGGCGTGTTCGGCCCGCCTTGTGCTTAGCTGTTGAAAGCCGATGTCACCTGATGTTGTGGCGGGACTTGGCCGTTCGGCGTCAGCTTGTCGACAACGCCGGGCAGCGCCGTGGACAATTGCTGCAGCAGCTCCTGCTCGTTCATACCGGTACGTTGCGCGATCTCGCGGATCACCGCCGGCCCCAGCGCCGAGCCGAGATCGTTGGCGTTGATCGGCCGGTTCTGGCCGGTGCCGACCCAGGAATCGGCTACGCCGCCGTGGCCGGCGTCTCGCAGTCTGTCGAGCAGCCCGCCCAGTCCGCCGAGCAGGCCGCCATCGGCGGAGGTTCCGGCGGGAGTTGGGGCGGGGGCCTGAGCTTCGGCTGGCTGTTCCTCGCTTCTGCCGCTCAGCATCTTGCCGACCAACAGCGCGCCGAGCGCGATCATCAGGGGTTTGGTGATGTTGCCGCCGGGAACGGCGTTGTCAAAAAGGCCCATCATGGATCTCCTATCAACCAAGTCCACCCGGCGCCAGAATGGCTCAACCGGGGGGATTTTCAAGCTGTCTTGAGCTTTTGACAATCATATGAAAATGATTGGCAGCGGGGGGATTGGAGGGAAGAAATGGGCATCATCAGCTGGATCATTCTCGGCGCGATCGCCGGCTTCATCGGCAGCAAGATCGTCAACAAGACCGGTCAGGGCTTGATCATGGACATCGTGCTCGGCATCGTCGGCGCGATCGTCGGTGGCGTGATCTTCAGCGCCTTCGGCGCATCGGGTGTCACCGGCCTCAACATCTGGAGCCTGATTGTCGCCGTCATCGGCTCGGTCGTCGTGCTCTGGGCTTATCACCAGTTCTCCGGCAGGCGCACGCTGTAGAACGGTCGAACGATCGGCGAAACCACGGCTCGATCGCCGTGGTGGGATCGTCAGCCGAGCGCTGGTCGTCGAACGCGACCGCGCTGCGTATTGGCATTGGATGGCGTGGGGCGGAACGGCGATGGCGGTCCAGATTCAAGGCCTTCCAGTCACCTATTATCCAATCCCGAAAAGCGGCACCAGCAGCGTCAAATATGCGCTGATGGCGCTCGGCGGCAAGGAAGCCACTCTGCTTGACCCGGACAACGACGTCCACAGTCAAATTGCAACCAATTGGGCCGATCCGTTCGAGCCGGTCTATGACGGCCTCAGCGGTAAATTCACGATCGTTCGTGATCCGCTGGAGCGGCTGCTCTCGGCTTATTCGAGCAGGATATTGGACACCGATGTCCTACGGTCACGCTCGCCCAACCTTGAGTTGCTCGAGAGCTTTGGGCTGCCGACCAACCCGGATCCCGATACCTTCATCCTCAACATCGAAAAATACTGCGCGTGCTCAGGGGACATCCACTTTCACGTCGCCTCGCCACGCCGCTTCATCGGTTCCAGCCTGTTCCTGTTCGAGCACGTCTTCAAATTCGAGGACATGGACAAGGTCGGCGCCTTCCTGTCCACGGTCAGCGGCAAGACAGTCTCTATGCCGCGGCTGCAGGCAGCCCGGGGCAAGGTCAGTCCCTCGGATCTTTCCCCCGCGGCGTTCAGAAGGGCGATGCGCTTCTGCCGCTACGACTACGGTTTCCTTGTCGACTATTACGATCCGGCACGATGGGGAGGCATCCCCCAAGGCGATCCCGATGAGACGTCCTCGCTGCATGTCGCCGGCGATCTGACGGCTTTTCGCAACGGCCGTCTGGTCTACCCGCGGACGCTGCGCAACCTCGTCGGTTTCCTTGCCAAACGTCCGCTGAAGAAAAGGGTGGGGCTGTAGCGTTCAGCTTTTCAGTCCGGACGACCTCAGGCCACAATGCTCAAGCGCCTCCTTCGCTCGTCGAGCGAGACGATGGCGAGGCCGCTGCCGATCACCAGGAGAATGCCGCAGACGGCGAGCGCGTTGGGGAGCTGCCCGAACACCAAAAGGCCGGAAATCACCGCCCAGACGGTGAAGCAATAATAGAAGGGCGCCACCGCGCTTGTCGGTCCGACGCGATAGGCCATGAAGATGAAGAAGTGACCGAAGATCAGGAACAGGCCGGCGCCGGCAAGCAAAAGGAGATGACGGCCCTCCGGCATCACCCACTGTTCCGAGACAAGGTGTGCGACACCTGAGCCGAGCAGCACGACAACCACGGCGGAGATGGCAACGATCATGCCGGGGACCTCGGCGCCCACCTTACGTCCGGCGAGGTCGCGCGCCGCGGCCAGGGCCGCGTTGCCCAGCGCCAGCAAGGCATAGATGGAAATGCCCTGCATCGTCGGTTGCGCCACCATGACGGCGCCGACAAAGCCGAGGCTGATCAGCGCCATTCGCACGGCGCCGATCTTCTCGCCGAAAAGGAGCGAGGACCCGACCAGCACGATGAGCGGCGTGATCTGCCCGAGCGCCGTCGAATCGGCGATCGGCATGTTGGCCAACGCCACGACGTAGCAGAGGATCGCCGCCAGCTCGCAAAGGTTCCGGCGCAGCACCTTGCGTTCGAACAGCAGCGGGATCTGCCTGCCATAGCCCAGCATGAAAAGCAGCGGCATGCCCCACACCGTGGCGGCCGCGCCACGCAGCAGCAGCACCTCATAAGGCGGCAGCCCTGCGGTCGCGAGCTTCATCATCGTGTCATTGACGAGGTAGGAGCCCGTCGAGACGATCATGAACAGCGGACCGCGGATATTTGCCGGAATGAATTGCATTGGCTGAAGAAATCAGAGCCGGATCGGGGCGGCAATGGGCCAGTTCCGGCCGATCGGGCGTCTACCCGCGCGAAACTTGTCGATGGCTAGCCGAGGCAAGACGCGCGGATTTGAATTCGCCTGTCGCGATCCTATATCCGCGCCATACCCCTGAAATCAGATCATTGGTTCGGCTCGAGCGTGACAACGCTCAACCACAAGGCACTTGTGTTTTGCGGCCGTTGTCGCTAATCGCCCCGCATTCGACTGAACTGAAGGTCAAGGCCGCCCAAGGAAAGAGACTATGGCAAAAGGTAAATTCGAGCGCACCAAGCCGCATGTGAACATTGGCACGATCGGCCACGTCGATCATGGCAAGACG